>DATCQG010000070.1:0-17813 GCA_036569625.1 Dermatophilaceae bacterium
AGGGTAACGGCGACCAAGGGTTCGACCCGAATCCACACCCTTGGCTCAGGCCTCCTCCACGAGGGGCAGATATTCGGCTAGCGTCGCCCGCAGACCGCTCGCATGCACCGCCCCACCCGACACGGAACTGGCCCAATCCTCCTGTCCCGTAACCAGGTTCAACCAGGTCCGGGCGTCCGTCTCAATCACGTTAGGCGGGGTCCCACGGGTGTGCCGCGGCCCTTCCACGCACTGCACCGCACCGTATGGCGGGACGCGGACCTCCAGCGTCCGTCCGGGCGCGCGCGACGCCAGCTCCTCCAACGTGAAACGCACCGCCGTGGCAACCGTGGCCGGCGGGGCCGCGGACGGGTCAGCTCGCCATACCCGAAGTGCCTGCAGGCCATCGGAGGATGGGATACGGCGACGGGCGGGCATGGCCTCATGGTGGCATCTTCGGTCGTTCTGGTCCGGCCTAGGGTTGGCCCATGAGAGCGACGACGATCTATGGCGCAGGGGACGTCCGGCTCGAGGACCAGCCGGACCCCAGCATCCACAAGCCCACCGACGCGATCGTGAACGTGGTCGCGGCCTGCATCTGCGGCTCGGATCTCTGGTTCTACCGCGGCGACAACACGATCGAGAAGCCGTTCCAGATCGGGCACGAGTTCGTGGGCATCGTAGAGGAGGTCGGCTCGGAAGTCAGGTCGCTGCGGATTGGTGACTTCGTCATAGCGCCGTTCATGTACTCCGACAACACCTGTCCCCATTGCCAGGTCGGGATGCAGTCGGCCTGTTCGACCGGTGGCTTCTGGGGTGGGCCGGACCGCGACGGGCTGATGGTGGACGGCGGCCAGGGCGAGTACGTCCGGGTCCCCCTGGCCGACGGCACCCTCGTCTCAACACGCGAAACCCCTGACGAGGCAATGGTTCCGTCGCTGCTTGCCCTCTCCGACGTGATGGGCACCGGCTGGCACGCAGCCATCGCCGCCGATGTGCAAGAGGGCGACACCGTCGTGGTGGTCGGTGATGGAGCAGTGGGACTGTCGGGTGTTCTTGCTGCCTCGAGAATGGGAGCCGCGCGGGTGGTCGCGATGTCCCGGCACGAGACCAGGCAGCAGATCGCCCGATCATTCGGAGCCACCGACATCATTGCCGAGCGTGGCGAGGCCGGCGAGGCGGCGGTTCTCGAGCTCACCGGCGGTGTCGGGGCCGACGCCGTACTGGAGTGCGTGGGCACTGGCCAGTCGATGAATACCGCTCTGGCCATTGCACGCCCGGGCGCGACCGTGGGCTATGTCGGGGTGCCTCACGGGGTCGAGCTGCCCGTGCGCAAGATGTTCTCGCGCAACGTCGGGGTCGCCGGCGGCATCGCACCCGTGCGGCAGTACCTCCCGGCTCTGCGCGACGACGTGCTCTCGGGCGTCATCGAGCCAGGCCTGGTGTTCGACCTCGAGCTGCCGCTGGACCAGGTGGCCCAGGGCTACGCCGCCATGGATGAGCGCCGCGCCATCAAGACGATGCTGCGCCCTTGAACGAGAAGCGGATCGAGCTCGTTGCCGACGACGACGGACGCGGCGGCGTGACCGTGATGATGGACGGCAGCCCCCAGTCCCACGTCGACCTGATCGATCCGCACAATCTCGGCTTCGAGTACATCGCCCACTTCGCCGCAGTCATCGACACGTTGCCGGCGGGTCCGCTCGCCATCACCCACATCGGTGGTGCAGGGCTGACGCTGGCGCGATATGTCAACGCCGAGCGACCCGGCTCGCCGCAGATCGTTCTCGAGCCGAACGCCACGCTGACCGAGCTGGTGCGTCGCGAGCTGCCGCTGCCTCGCGCGCACCGGATCCGGGTGCGCCCGGTGGACGGCCTCACGGGGATCGCCCAGCTTGCCGATGCCAGCGCCGACGTGGTGGTGCTCGATGCGTATGCCGGCGGGCGGGTCCCGAAGGAGCTCGCGACCATGGAGTTCCTCACCGATGTCGGCCGGGTGCTGCGGCCGGGCGGGACGATGCTGCTCAACCTCGCCGACGAGCCCGGGATGGCCTACGTGCGGCGCGTGTATGCCGGGCTGGCCACCGTCTTCGGGCACGTCGCCCTGATCGGCACCCACGACGTACTCAAGGGAAAGCGCTTCGGCAACACCGTGGCTGTTGCCTCGCGCGGCCCGCTGGACAGCGCCGTCCTTCGTCGACAGGTCGCCAGGTCGCCCTTCCCGACGGGCCTGCGGGACGGAATCCAGCTGGCCAGGGCCTTCGCCGGATCGTCAGCGTTCACCATGGCGGACAGCGCACAGTCACCGCCGCCACCACCGGTCAAGGGGTGGCGCCTGCGCTGAGCCACCTCAACGCCAGCAACCTCAACACTTGCCGAGTGCTGCAGCAAGGGCTCACAAGTCGTCCGCATCGGCCCCGCAACTGGTCGGTACTCGTAGCCCGCGGGCTCAGACCTGAAGCCCCACGGCCACGATCGCCTCGGCCACGACCCGCAGGCTGGCGTTGTTGCGGCGGGCATGACCTCGCATCAGCTGGTAGGCCTGGCTGACCGAGATGGCGCGCTGCTGGGCGGTGATCCCCTTGGCCTGTTCAATGATGACGCGGGACTTCAGCGCCTCCTGCAGCTGCTCGGTGAGCTGCTGCTGCTGGCGCAGCTTGGACGCGTTGACCACGTAGCTGGTCGCCACGTTGGCCAGCACCCCAGCCACCGCTATGTCCTCGTCCGACCAGTCCCGAGGCTCGGGCGAATAGAGGTTGAGCGCGCCGATGATCTCGTCGGCCAACCGCATCGGGATCGCGGCGACCCCTGCCAGCGACAGACGGGTGGCGAAAGCCGAGAACTCCGGCCAACGGGTGGACTGCTCACGGACGTCGGTCACCCGAACAACTTCACCGGTGGAGTACGCGTCTCGGCACGGGCACGAGAAGGGGTGCAGCTGCGCGTGATCGCGCTCCAGCTCCGCGGAAACCTGGCTCATCGCCGTCAGGAAGCTCAGCCGTCCGTCATCGGCCATCGTGACCCAGCTACCGGATAGCCCCAAAACCGCAGTGACGCTCTCCTTGAGCTCGCTCAGCGCTTCCTGGAGGTCGTAGCGCGCCGGCAGAATCACGGCGAATCTGGACAACGTCTGCAATAGCAGAGACTGGTTATACATCTCGGGTGATCCCTCGTCTTGCGTCACCGGTCTGGCGGCTCACCGAAGCGCGGGACCCAAGGATCGTGAATAGGTCCGGTGCTACGTGCTTACATCGAGTCTACGTCTGGGAAAGGGTCAGCCCTGACCACCGCCTCTTAACCGCGCAGGTCACGGTCAGTGGGCGTGTACGTACGTCCACGAACACCTCCCGCCAAATGGGACGTCCATACGGACGCACACTCCATGTATTCGTTGGGTTGTTCGTTGGCTGGCGCGAGCCGCATAATCAAGAATGGGTAACCAGTTGCACCGATCGGAGCGGGTGAATGGTGACTAACACCGACATCGACGACGCGGATGAGGATCAGGGCTCGGTGTTGCCCAAGAGCCCCACGGGGATCAAGGGCTTTGACGAGATCACCGGCGGTGGGTTGCCGGCCGGACGGCCCAGCCTGGTGTGCGGCCCTCCCGGCGCCGGCAAGAGCCTGTTCGCGTTGCAGTTCCTGGTCAACGGCGCCACCCTTTACGGCGAGCCGGGAGTGTTCCTGACGTTCGAGGAGAGCCGGGCCGACGTAGTGGCCGACGTCAGCTCGCTCAACTTCGACCTTGATGGGTTGGAGGCTGACGGCCGACTGCTGGTCGACGCCCTGATCCTGGAGCCCCAGACCGTCGATACCGGCGAGTTCAACCTCGAGGCGCTGATGGTCCGCGCGGCTTGGGCGGTGGAGAAGTTCGGCGCGAAACGGGTCGCCATCGACAACGCTGAGGCCTTGTTCGCCGCTTTCAGCAGGCCGGCCCTGGTCCGGTCCGAGTTGCAGCGGCTGTTCCGCCAGCTCAAGGACCAAGGGCTGACCACCGTGATCACCGGGGAGCGTGGGCGGGGGATGCTGACGCGCCACGGCATTGAGGAGTATCTCTCCGACTGTGTGGTGGTGCTCGACGATAGGGTGGTCCAGGACGTCGCCACCCGCCGGCTCCGGGTGCTGAAGTACCGCGGCTCAAACCACGGCAGGAACGAGTACCCGTTCCTGATCGGCGTCCACGGACTCGAGGTGCTACCGATCACCTCGCTCGAACTGAACAAGCATGTCAGCGCCGAGCGGGTCTCCACCGGCGTGGCGGGATTGGACGAGATGCTCGGGGGGTCCGGTGTGTTCCGAGGCAGCGGTGTCCTCATCAGCGGGTCGTCCGGCACCGGTAAGACGACGATCGCGGCAAGCTTCGCAGACGCGGCCTGCCGGCGCGGGGAGGTCGTGCTGTTCTTCAGCTTCGAGGAGTCCGAGTCCGAGATCCATCGCAACCTGGCCTCTGTCGGGATGGACCTGGCTCGCTGGGTGGATGGGGGGCTGCTGCACTTCCACTGTGAGCGGCCGACCACCCGCGGGCTTGAGGACCACCTGGCCGTGATGCAGCGACTGATCCAGGAGATCACGCCGACGCTGGTGGTGATCGACCCGGTGAGCAGCCTGGCCCGTGGTGCGACTGCGTTCGACGTCTCGGCCATGCTCATGCGTCAGGTTTACTACCTCAAGTCGGCAGGCATCACGGCCGTGATGACGGTGCTGACCGACGAAGGCGAGCTAGCGCAGTCCATCATCAACATCTCTTCGTTGGTCGACACGTCGCTGGAGCTCGCCACACTGACCGCTCTTGGGGAGCGCAACCGCGGACTGTACGTGCTCAAGAGCCGTGGTACGGCGCACTCGAACCAGATCCGCGAGTTCGTTCTCAGCGACACCGGGATCGAGGTTGTCCCCGTGGTCATCGGCGCGGAGGGGGTGCTAACCGGTTCGGCTCGCATCGCGGCGGAGAGTGCCGAACGTGCCGCAGCACAGGGGATGTCGCACGAGTCCGCGGAGCTCGCCCACGCGCTGGAGGACCGCAGAGTGAGTGTGGACGCGCACGTGGCCACACTGCGGGCTGACTTCGCGGCGGAGGCGAGACTGACCCAGAGACTGATCGAGGCGAGCGAGCAGCGGCAAGAAGCCGTGCGGCTGGAGCGGCTGGCGCAGGCGCGGAGACGCACCGCCAGAAACCAAGAGAACGAGCCATGAGCACCTCTTCCGAACCCCAGGCACAGGAAAGGGCGCCCACCCCCGAACGACTCCAACTGACCCTGTTCGTCAGCGGAGCCTCACCCACTTCCGCCCGGGCAGAGCGTCGGCTGCGCGACATGTGCGACCGACACGCTCCCTCCGGCTACGACCTGAACATCGTCGACATCTATGCGCAGCCCGCAGAAGTTGTCTCCCGCGGGGTGTTGGCTGTGCCCACCCTTATCAAGGAGCGACCGCTTCCGGTGCGAGTCTTGATCGGCGACTTCACCGACGAGCCGAGGGTTCTCGCGACGCTGGGTCTGTCTACCGCACAATGACCTTGCTGCTGAACTCAGCGTGCGGCGAAGACGGCCGGCAACGTCGAGGTGTGGGCCGTGCGCAGCTCGTCGAGCGGCAGGGTGAACTGACCATGCACGTCCAGCGATCCGGCCATGTCGTCGACCACACCGATGCGGGCATGGGCGAAGCCTTTCGCCGAGCACAAGGCGATGAGCCGGTCCTCCGAGGATGGCGGCACCGCGACGATCGCCCGACCGGTCGACTCGCTGAACAGCAGCGTGAAGACGTCGACGCCGTCGCGCTCGCAGACCTCGTCCAGCGTGATGCGGGCACCGACACCGTTGCGCAGGAACGCCTCCGCCAGGGCGACCGCGAGACCACCTTCGGAGAGGTCATGGGCGGCCTCGACCAGCCCCTCGCGGGAGGCGGTCACCAGGATCTCGCCGAGCTGACGCTCGAGCTCCAGATCAACGCGGGGTGGCAGACCACCGAGGTGGCCATGCGCGACCTCGGTCCAGGCCGAGCCGCCGAACTCGTCAGCGGTGCTGCCCAAGAGGTAGATGGCCTGACCGGACGTCCTCCAGCCCGAGGGTGTGCGTCGGGCCACGTCATCCATGACGCCGAGGACCGCCACCAGGGGGGTCGGATGGATGGCGACGTCGCCGGTCTGGTTGTACAGCGAGACGTTGCCGCCGGTCACCGGGATACCGAGAGTCCTGCAGCCCTCGGCGATGCCACGCACGGCCTCGGCGAACTGCCACATGACGGCGGGGTCCTCGGGCGAACCGAAGTTCAGACAGTCTGAGATCGCCAAAGGGACCGCGCCGGCAGTCGCGACGTTGCGGTACGCCTCGGCGAGCGCCAGCTGAGCACCGGCATACGGGTCGAGCTGGGCGAAGCGGCTGTTGCAGTCGGTCGAGATCGCGACACCTCGACCGGTCTGCTCATCGACACGCAGCACGCCAGAGTCATCGGGCATGGCGAGTGCCGTGTTGCCCATGACGTAGCGGTCGTACTGGCCGGTGATCCAGGACTTGTCGCACAGGTTCGGGGACGCCATCAGGGCCAGGAGGGCTGCCTTCAAACCCGCACCGTCGCCCGGACGCGCCAGGTTGTCCGGGACCGACGCCTGGAGGGCGTCCAGGTATGCCGGTCGCTGCATCGGGCGGTTATAGACCGGTCCGTCGTGGGCAACGGACCGCGGAGGCACGTCGATGATCAGCTCGTCCTGCCAGAGGACCTCGAGGTGCTTGCCGCCGGTGACCTCGCCGACCACTGTTGCCTCGACGTCCCAGCGGTTGGTGATCGCCATGAACTCCTCGAGCTTGACCGGCTCGACCACCGCCATCATCCGCTCCTGGGACTCGGACATCAGGATCTCCTCGACCCGCAGCGTGGCATCACGCAGCGGGGCCCGATCGAGCCAGACGCGCATACCGCCATCGCCGTTGGACGCCAGCTCACTGAACGCACAGGACAGTCCCGCGGCGCCGAGGTCCTGGATTCCGTCGACCACGTGAGCGGCGTACAGGGCCAGACAGCACTCGATCAACACCTTCTCGGCGAACGGGTCTCCGACCTGGACCGCAGGCCGCTTGGCCGGGCCGTCGGCGTCGAACGTCTCGGAAGCCAGGACCGAGGCGCCACCGATACCGTCCCCGCCGGTCTTGGCTCCGAAGAGGACGACCTTGTTGCCGACGCCAGAGGCCTTGGCGAGGTGGATGTCCTCGATCCTCATCTTGCCGACAGCGAGAGCGTTGACCAGCGGGTTGCCCTGGTAGCAGGAGTCGAAGACGACCTCGCCACCAATGTTGGGCAGGCCGAGGCAGTTTCCGTAGCCTCCGACGCCAGCCACGATCCCCGGGAGCACCCGCAGCGTGTCCGGGTGGTCAATGGCACCGAACCGCAGCGAGTCCATGACGGCAATCGGGCGCGCACCCATGGACATGATGTCGCGGACGATGCCTCCGACGCCGGTCGCGGCACCCTGGTAGGGCTCGACGTACGACGGGTGGTTGTGGCTCTCGACCTTGAAGGTCACCGCCCACCCGTCCCCGATGTCGACGACGCCGGCGTTCTCGCCGATGCCGACCAGTAGCTTTGCGTTCATCTCGTCGGTGGTGTTCTGGCTGAACTGGGCGAGGTGGACCTTCGAGGACTTGTACGAGCAGTGCTCGGACCACATGACGGAGTACATCGCCAGCTCGGCGATGGTCGGCCGGCGACCGAGGATCTCCCTGACGCGGTCGTACTCGTCAGCCTTGAGCCCGAGCTCGGCCCAGGGCTGTTGGGTGTCCGGAGTCGTCGAGGCATCCCCCACCGTGTCGATGTTCACCTTTGCCACTGCGGTCATGCGTTCACCACTGACTTCAGGACGGACGTGAAGAACTTCAGGCCGTCCAGGGACGGGCCGTAGCCCTCCTCAATGGCGTGCTCCGGGTGCGGCATCAGGCCGACCACGTTCCCGCGTTGGTTGGTGATGCCAGCGATGTCGCGGTAGGAGCCGTTGGGGTTGCGGCCGGCAAAGCGGTCGTAGGTGCCGCGCGCGGAGTCCTCCGCGTGGTCGACGACGTACCGGAACGCGACCCGGCCCTCACCCTCGAGCTCGTCCAGCGTCGACCGGTCGGCGACGTACTGGCCGTCCTGGTTCTTCAGGGGGATGGTGATCTCGTCGCCGAGCTGAAAGTCCGAGGTCCAGGCGGTCGTGGCGTTCTCGACGCGCAGGCGCTGGCTGCGGCAGATGAAGGTGCGGTGGTCGTTCTGGATCATCGCGCCGGGCAGCAGGTGCGACTCGCACAGGATCTGGAAACCGTTGCAGATGCCCAGAACCGGCAGCCCGCCCTGAGCGGCAGGGATCAAGACCGACATGACCGGGGCGAAGCGTGCGATGGCCCCGGCCCGCAGGTAGTCACCGTAGGAGAAGCCGCCGGGCAGCACGACCGCGTCGACATCGCGCAGCGAGTCGTCGCCGTGCCACAACGAGACGGGTTCACCACCGGCGACGCGGACAGCACGGCTCGCGTCGTGGTCATCGAGCGAGCCGGGGAACGTCACGACGCCGATCTTCATGCCTCTGGCTCCACCCGAACGCTGACCACGTCCTCGATCACCGGGTTGGACAGCATCGTCTCGGCAGCCTCACGCGCGGCAGCGAGCACCTCTCCGGTGACCTCGCCCTCGACGGACAAGACGAACCGCTTACCCTGGCGGACATCGGTGAACTGGTTGAATCCCAACCGCGGCAAGGCACCGGCGACAGCCTGCCCCTGGGGGTCGAGAATCTCGGACTTGAGCATGACGTCGACGACGACGTTTCCCATGCGAGGTTCTCCTCAGATACGGGGCTTGGTCAACCCGAGTTTATAGGTTCGTCACCGTTGGCGATGACCGTGATGGAACGGTCGTGATAGCAGCCGCAAGATCACAGTCATCGCCAACAAGCAGGGGTCAGGCGAAGGTCCGGCCGGTCAACGACTCGTAGGCCTCGATGTACTTCGACCGCGTGGCGTCGACAATGTCGTCGGGCAGGCCCGGAGGCGTCGCACCGGAGGACCGGTCCCAGCCGCTGGCGCTCGAGGTGAGCCAGTCGCGGACGAACTGCTTGTCGTACGAAGCCTGAGCCCTGCCGGGGTGCCAGGAGGCGGCCGGCCAGAACCGCGACGAGTCCGGGGTGAGCACCTCATCGGCGAGCACGACCGTGGGATTCCCTTCGGCATCAGGGCGGGACGTGTCGAGCCCGAACTCCACCTTGGTATCGGCCAGCAGGATGCCACGACCAGCGGCAATCTCGTTGCCACGCCCCAGGATCGCGATGGTGAGGTCGCGCACTCTGGCCGCGAGCGGCATACCGATCTGGGCTTCGACCTCGGCGAAGGTCATCGGCTGGTCGTGCTCACCGATCGGCGCCTTGGTCGACGGCGTGAAGATCGGCGAGGGCAGCAACGAGCCGTCCGCCAACCCGGGAGGCAGGGGAACACCGCAGACCGAGGACGTCAGGTTGTACTCGCTGAGCCCGCTGCCGGTCAGATAGGCCCGACCGATGCACTCGATCGGCACCATGGCGAGCCGCTGCACGAGGACCGCCCGCCCCGTGACGGCATCCGGCACCTGCGTGGAGATCACCTGGTTGGGGATGATGTCGGTCAGCTGCTCGAACCACCAGAGCGAGAGCTGGGTCAGAACCTTGCCCTTGTCGGGGATCTCACTGTCCAGGATGTAGTCGTAGGCCGAGATGCGATCAGTCGCCACGAGCAGGAGCTGGTCCTGGCGGGCCGCCCCGGTGGACTCATCGATGGGTGCGTAGAGCTCTCGCACCTTGCCCGAGTAAACGTGCGCGTATCCGGGCAGGTCGAACTGCGGAGAGCTCTTCGTGGGATCAGATGACATGGGACGACAGTCTCCTCGGGTTGGATCTATCCGGCCTTGGACCGGCTCAGCCCTGGACCGAGATCTCGCCGCGCTGGGCTGCAAGCGCGATGTCGGTGCGGTGATGCGATCCCTTGAGCCTGATCCGGTCAACGAGCCCGTATGCGCGGTCGCGCGCCTCTGCAAGATCGCCGCCGGTCGCGACGACGGACAGAACACGTCCGCCGGCGGAGACGATCGAGCCGTCCTTGCCCAGGGCCGTGGCCGCGTGGAGGACGTAGGCGTCGTCCACGACCTCGGTCAGGCCCTCGATGATGTCACCCGTCCGGGGTGACTCCGGGTAGCCCCTGGAGGCAATGACGACGGCCACCGCATGCTCCGGACGCCAACGCAGAGAACCGATCTCGTCGAGCTTGCCGACGGCCGCTGCGTGGAGAAGCCCGCCAAGGGGGGTGACCAGACGGGCCAGGACCACCTGCGTCTCGGGGTCACCGAACCGGGCGTTGAACTCGATCACCCTCGGGCCTCGCGAGGTCAGCGCCAGCCCGACGTACAGCACCCCGACGAAGGGTGTCCCGCGGTGGCGCATCTCGTCCACCGTCGGCTGGGCGACCCGGTCGACAATATCCTTCACGAGGGAGGCCGGAGCCCAGTCCAGCGGTGAGTACGCGCCCATACCACCGGTATTGGGGCCTTCGTCGTTGTCCGCGACGCGCTTGAAGTCCTGCGCCGGGGCCAGTGGCACGACGGCGGTGCCATCCGTGAGACAGAACAGCGAGACCTCCGGGCCATCGAGGAACTCCTCGACGACGATGCACCCATCGGGTTTGGCCAGGCACTGAACCGCGTGCGCCAAGGCCTGTGCACGGTTGTCCGTCACGACGACGCCCTTGCCGGCGGCCAGACCGTCGTCCTTGACCACGTAGGGCGCCCCGAGAGCATCAAGGGCTCCGACCACCTCTTCGACCGTCGTGCAGACGTGGGCCAGGGCGGTGGGCACACCCGCGGCCGCCATGACCTCCTTGGCGAAGGCCTTGCTCCCCTCGAGCCGGGCCGCCTGGGCCGACGGACCGAAGCAGGCGATGCCGCGCTTCCGGATGGCGTCGGCCACCCCTGCAACCAGTGGTGCCTCAGGGCCGACGACCACCAGGTCCACGCCAAGGGCGGCGGCCACAGCGGCGACCCCCTCCGCATCGAGGATGCCGTTCGGCAGATCGCGGCACAGCGCAATGGCATCGATGCCCGGATTGCCGGGTGCCGCGATGACAGCGTCAACCGCAGGGTCGAGCGTCAGGGCCTTGACGATGGCGTGCTCACGAGCTCCGCTGCCGATGACGAGAACCTTCACGGGCGGTAAGCGTATACGGGTGGACATCCGTGCACGGCGCACGGTCAGCGCTCACGCATCGGTCAGCCAAGGTGTCGCGACGTCCCCGGGAGGCAGGGGGTGCAACTCCCGGGGGCGTCGCGACCAGGCTCGTGGTCGCTGGTGGGGGAACCTGCGACACTTCGCGCCCGGCCGGTCAAGTCCGGCTCCACCTACTCTTACAAATTCAGCGACCGTCGTAAAGCCCTCACCGTCCGAACGATGTCCATTGTCGGATATCCGCCAAAATGCCACGATGTAACCATGACCTCCGCCGACACAACCGAGTCCGCTCGGGAGATCAGCCCAAGGCGGGCGAAGCAGCTGGACCTGCGCGACGCCCGCATCCTGTCCTTGCTCTCCGACGGGCGCTCGGACTCAACCATCGCGCGAGAGTCCGGCATCTCCGTGCGCACCGTGGAGCGACGGGTGCGCTCGCTGATGGATCGACTCGGCGCGAAGACGCGGTTCCAGGCCGGGGTCCAGGCTGCCCGCCGCGGGTGGATCCCATAACGGTTTTCCGACTCGCGAGTGGCGGGTGGGCAGGCGGGGCGCAGCACGGACTAGACTCGTATGTCCGTATGGGGGGACCCGCGTTCCCGGCCCCTTCTTCGGAAGCCAGCGTTCCACACCCTCACTCAGGCGGTGCAGTGACCCTTTCGGATCAGCCGATCGACGCTTCCCAACACCGTGGCACCCAGCTGACCCCGGACGCCCTCGCAGCCCAGATCGCGATCGAGCAGGCTCACGTGGACCTGGTCTACGCCGAGCTCACCAAGGCCACCGAGCGAGCGCTGCTGGTTGAGGCGGAGGGCCTTGCCCGCGGCCGGACCGACCGCACCGGAGACATCCGCGACGAAGAGATCACCGGACTGTTCGAGCGCGACGCCCTGGTGTTCAACGCCAACAAGCGACGCGCGACGCTGGAGACCCAGTACGAAGGCCTCGTCTTCGGACGGCTGGACCTCGATGACGAAACCTCACACGGTCCCGAACGCGAGGTTCGCTACATCGGCCGGCTGGGGATCCGCGACGACGAGTACGAACCGCTGGTCATCGACTGGCGCGCGCCCGCCGCGGCCCCCTTCTATCGCTCGACACCGGTCGAGCCGATGGGCGTCCTGCGCCGAAGGGTGCTGCGCTGCAAGGGTTCTGACGTCGTCGGCATGGAGGACGACCTCATGGTCGCCGAGGCGCCGGACGATCTCGTGGTCGTTGGCGACGGCGCGCTCATGGCGGCCCTGACCCGCTCGAGAGGCGCCCGGATGCGCGACATCGTCGCCACCATCCAGCGTCATCAGGATGAGGCGATCCGGGCGCCCGCCCGCGGAGTCACCGAGATAACCGGGGGGCCGGGCACAGGCAAGACGGTCGTGGCACTGCACCGGGCTGCCTACCTGCTGTATTCCGATCGCCGCCGTTACGAGTCCGGCGGCATCCTGGTCGTGGGACCCTCGGCGGCCTACACGGCATACATCGAGCGGGTTCTGCCCTCCCTCGGAGAGGAGACGGTCACCCTGAGGTCGCTCGGCGACGTTCTCGACGGGGTGACCACCGAGCGCCTCGACACCCCGGCGGTGGCGGCGATCAAGGGCTCGATGAGGATTCGGCGGATCCTTGCACGGGTCGCCAGGGACGTCATCCCGGACGCGCCAGCTCAGCTGCGCGCGTTCGTCGCCGGGCGGGCGGTCCGGCTCGACTCCGCCGAGCTCGACCGCGTACGCACCCAGGTGCTGCGCGTCCACCAGCGCAACCTGGCGCTCGAGACCGCCACGCAAGCCCTGGCCGACGCCGCCTGGGAAGGCAACATGGGTGGCGAGCGCTCGGTCTTCATCGAGAAGTTCCTCGACCACATGGACGTCGAGACGTTCGTGCGCCAGTGGTGGCGACCGCTGGATGCACGCGAGGTCCTGCTGTGGCTGGCCGACCCGGCGCGGACAAAGCGTTACGCCGCAGGGGTGCTCAGCGATACCGAGGCCACATTGCTCAGTGAGTCCTTTGCGGCGGCGATCGAGACCGGGACCTGGTCGGTCGCCGATGTGGCGCTCATCGACGACCTGGCCTCGCGACTCGGCCCGATGCGCGAGCCCGAGCAGGAGGAGCGCGGCTTCTACGAGATCGAAGAGCTCGACGACGACGCCGGGCACGGCGTAACCGAGGTCTCGGCGCGCGATGACGCGGCCTGGCAAGCCGCGCGGTCGGGCTACGAAGTCACCCCCCGCACCATGCTCGAGCGGCTGATGAAGGGCCGGCTGGACAAGCCCGAGGAGTACGCACACGTCCTGATCGACGAGGCTCAGGACATCTCGCCGATGCAGTGGCGGATGCTCGGCCGACGCGGTCGCTGGGCGTCCTGGACCGTTGTCGGCGACGCGGCCCAGGCCTCCTGGCCCGATCCGGCTGAAGCACTTCAGGCACGCGAGCAGGCATTCGGCAGCCACGTGCGCTCGCTGTTCCACATGGACACCAACTACCGCAACGCGCGCGAGATCTTCGACTACGCCGCAGAGGTGATCCGGGACGAGGTGCCTGACGCCGACCTTCCACTGGCCGTGCGCGAGACGGGCGTTGTGCCGATCACCATCACCGTGGCGCCCGAGGGGATCCCTGCCGCCGTCGCTGATGGGGTGGAAGCGCTGCTGACCGAGGTTGAGGGGTCTGTCGCAGTCGTCTCCCCCGCCAGGTGGGCCGTGTCATTGCGGTCGCTGATCGGCGAGTCTGCGGATCGGGTCAGCGTCGTTGGCCCGATGTCGACCAAGGGTCTTGAGTACGACGCCACGGTCATCGTGGACCCCGCCGGGATCACCGCAGAGTCACCAGGCGGCATCCACGTCCTCTACGTCGCTCTCACCCGCGCAGCGCACCGGATGACCATCGTCGAGGTCAGCCCAGCATCGAGTAGCGCTCGATGATCGCGTCACGACCCGGGCCAACACCGATCGTCGACACCCGGGCGCCGACGAGCTCCTCGACCCGCAGGATGTAGGCACGCGCGTTGGGCGGCAGCTCGTCGAAGGTGCGGCAGGTCGAGATGTCCTCCACCCAGCCCGGGAGGTACTCGTAGATCGGGGTCGCGTGGTGGAAGTCGGTCTGGCTCATGGGCATCTCGTCATGTCTCACCCCTGCCACGTCGTAGGCGACACAGATCGGCAGCTGCTCGAGCCCGGTCAGGATGTCGAGCTTGGTCACGACGAAGTCGGTGACGCCGTTGATCCGCGTGGCGTAGCGCCCCACCACGGCGTCCATCCAGCCACAGCGGCGTGGGCGTCCGGTCGTGGTGCCGTACTCAGCCCCGGTCTTGCGCAGGAACTCGCCCGCCTCGTCCAGCAGCTCTGTGGGGAACGGACCTTCGCCGACCCGGGTCGAGTAGGCCTTGAGGATCGCGATCACCCGGTCGATGCGCGTTGGCGGCACGCCCGTCCCTGTGCAGGCGCCGGCCGAGGTGGCGGTGGATGACGTGACGAACGGGTACGTGCCGTGGTCAACGTCGAGCAGGGTGGCCTGACCAGCCTCGAAGACGATGGTCTTGCCCTGGTCGAGTGCGTTCGAGAGAAGCAGCCCGGCGTCGACGACCATGGGACGCATGCGGTCGGCATACTTCCCGAACTCCTCGAGCACCTCGTCGACCTCGATGGCGCGACGGTTGTAGATCTTGACCAGCATCTGGTTCTTGACCTCGAGGGCAGCCTCGACCTTCTGCCGCAGGATCGACTCGTCGAACAGGTCCTGCACCCGGATTCCGACCCGCGACATCTTGTCGGAGTAGGTCGGCCCGATGCCGCGCCCCGTGGTGCCGATCCGGCGGGATCCCAGGAAGCGTTCGGTCACCTTGTCGAGCACCCGGTTGTACGGCGCGATGAGGTGGGCGTTGGCGCTGACGACGAGCCTGGAGGTGTCGATGCCCCGGGCGTTGAGCTCGTCGATCTCCTGGAACAACACGGACAGGTCGATGACGACGCCGTTGCCGATGACAGGCGTGCAACCAGGGGTGAGGATGCCGCTCGGCAGGAGGTGGAGTGCGTACTTCTCGCCGTCGATCACCACGGTGTGGCCGGCGTTGTTGCCGCCATTGAACTTCACGACATAGTCGATCCTGCTCCCCAGCAGATCGGTCGCCTTGCCCTTGCCCTCGTCGCCCCACTGGGCACCCACCAGCACGATCGCCGGCATGGTGGTCTCCTGTTCTGTTGAAAATGAACCGACCAAAGGTTAGCGGCACACCCGCGGGGGCACCGCACCGAGTCGCCAACCGAACGTCCTGGAGCAGCCCGCCCCGAGCCCCATCCCTGACAGCACGCCAAGGCGTGGGGGACCAGCGGTCAGAAACCCAATGCGTCGGCGCCTTCGGCTGAGGAGTCGCGTAGGAACTGTGCGCACCTCTGCTGCTCGACGGTCTCACCGATCTCACCGGCGGCGCGGCTCAGCGCGGCCAGCGCCCGCAGGAAGCCCTGGTTGGGCTGATGGGACCAGGGCACAGGGCCCTGGCCCTTCCAGCCGCCACGGCGAAGAGCATCGAGCGAGCGATGGTAGCCCGTACGTGCGAATGCGTAGGCCTCGATGGTGCGGCCCTCCTCGAGGGCGTTCTCAGCCAGAGTGGCCCATGCCAGGGGTGATGCGGGAAAGGCCGCGGCCACGGCTTCCGGGGCCTTGCCATCGGCCAGCTGGGTAGCAGCAGGGTCGAAGGGCAGACGGGTCTCCGGGATACCCAACAGGTTGCTCATCCGGTGTGGGTACCGGCGCTGCGCAGGTTCTGGCAGGCCTCGACGACTCGCGCCGCCATGTTGGCTTCTGCTTCCTTGCCCCAGGCCCGGGGGTCGTACTTCTTCTTGTTGCCGACCTCGCCGTCGATCTTCAGGACGCCGTCGTAGTTGGTCATCATGTAGCCGGCGACCGGACGGGTGAAGGCGTACTGGGTGTCGGTGTCGACGTTCATCTTGACGACGCCGTAGTCGACCGCGTCCGAGATCTCCTGGGGAAGCGAGCCCGAGCCGCCGTGGAACACGAGGTCGAAGGGCTTGGCGTCGGCTGCCAGGCCACGCGACTTGATGACGGCATCCTGGGCGTTCTTGAGGATCTCGGGACGCAGCTTGACGTTGCCCGGCTTGTACGCGCCGTGCACGTTGCCGAAGGTCAGCGCGGTCATGTACCGGCCGAACTCGCCCAGACCCAGCGCCTCGACGGTCGCGAGTGCATCCTCGGGGGTGGAGTAGAGCTTCTCGTCGATCGCACCCGTGACGCCGTCCTCTTCGCCACCGACGGCGCCGACCTCGATCTCGAGGATGATGTGCGCGGCCTTGCACAGGTCGAGCAGCTCGCGGGCGATCGTGAGGTTCTCGGGCACCGGAATCACGGAACCGTCCCACATGTGCGACTGGAACCACGGCAGGCCGCCGGCCTTGACCCTCTCTAGGGACGCCGCGATCAGCGGGCGGACGAAACCGTCCAGCTTGTCCTTGGGGCAGTGGTCGGTGTGCAGCGCGATGTTGACGTCGAAGTTCTTGGCGACCTCGTTCGCATACGCGGCGAGCGCGATGGAACCAGAGACCATGTTCTTGATCGTTGAACCGGACAGGTAGTCGGCCCCACCGGTCGAGACCTGGACAATGCCGTCGCTGCCAGCCTCAGCGAACCCGCGAATCGCGGCATTGAGCGTCTGCGAGGACGTGACATTGATCGCCGGATAGGCGAAGGATCCGGCCTTGGCACGGTCCAGCATGTGTGCGTAGACCTCGGGGGTCGCGATGGGCATTGGTGACTCCTCAAATAGCTCGGGCTGGGTCGGTCAGCCGCCGGACAAGCGGCCAATGCTTGCAGCAACTGATCCTGCCACGCCTAGCGGAACTGGGCGAAACAGCGCCCTCCCCCGTCAGGCCCGGGGTGCACCCACCGGCGTCTGGCCGAAGACGTGCTGCCGCACCCATGCGTGCATCGCGATCGCTGCTGCCGCCCCCGCGTTGATCGACCGGGTCGACCCGAACTGGGCGATGTCCAGGATCGCCACCGACGCCTCCCGCGCCTGGGGCGAGAGCCCCGGACCCTCCTGGCCGAAGAGCAGGAGGCAGTGCCGCGGCAGGTCATAGGTCTCGATCGGCGCCGAGCCGGGCAGGTTGTCGATGCCGATGATCGGTATTCCGTGTGCCTCGTCGCCCGCTGGTGCGGCCGCGGCCCAGGCGACCAGGTCGTCGACGCTCGGGTGGTGGTACTCGTGCTGATATCGATCGGTGACCATGGCGCCCCGACGGTTCCACCGGCGCTTCCCGACGATATGAAAAGCCTTGGCGTTGAAGGCGTTTGCGGTCCGGATCACCGACCCGATGTTGAAGTCGTGGCCCCAGTTCTCGACGCCGACGTGGAACTCGTGCCGCTGGGAGTCCAGATCGCGGACGATGGCCTCGTGGCGCCAGTAGCGGTACTTGTCCACGACGTTGCGCCGGTCGCCATCGGCGAGCAACGACGCGTCATACAGGGACAGCTCGGGCTCACCCGGCCAGGGACCCACCCACGGTCCGACGCCAATATCGGTCAACGCTGTCCTTGTCGACCCTGTGCCTCTCAACGACCTGTCAGTCAACGCGGTGACTCCCATCCGGTGCTGACCAAGTATGGGACGAGCTGGATCGCGACCGGA
>DATCQG010000071.1:0-6544 GCA_036569625.1 Dermatophilaceae bacterium
GTCGTGGCGGACGAGGTACGGCGGCGCCCCGTCCCGTCCCCGAATCTCGATGATCTCGGACGTCTGGTCGGGCGTACCGACAACCCGGCCGTGCACGTGCAGCCGGTCACCCACTACTGCGCGCATGGCAACTCCTCTCAAAGGGTCCCTTCCAGCACAGCCTGTACCTTCCCCCCCGTCGGCGGAAGAGGGCGCGTTGACTCGTCCAAAACCTCCGCGTAGCTCGCCCCCATGGACAGGTGCCGGGGTTGGTGGAACGATGCAAGTGTGTCCGATGTCACAGGCGCGGTTGGCCTGCTGACCGGGTGGCCGGGCCGAACGTCCGGTCCCGTCGTGAGAGGAGCCCACGGTGGCTGAGACGACGCCAGACGAGTTTTCGAAGCACGCCCTGCCTCCTGCTTTCGGGGCGGCGTTCGCCGATCCGGGGCCGCTCGGTCTCGGCGCGTTCGCGATGACCACGTTCTTCCTGTCCAGTGTGAACGCCGGCTGGCTGCCCAAGACGGCGGAAGGGGTTGTCCTGGGCTTGGCGTTGTTCTATGGCGGGATCGCGCAGCTGTTGGCCGGGATGTGGGAGTTCGTGAAGGGCAACACCTTCGGTGCGGTGGCCTTCTCCTCCTTCGGGGGTTTCTGGCTGTCGTTCTGGTATCTGGTCGTCCATGTGGACCTGTCCAAGGCCAGCGCCCACGATGCGGCGCGCGGCGTCGGCTTCTACTTGATCGGATGGGCGATCTTCACCCTGTACATGTTTATCTGCTCGTTCCGGACGAACCTCGCGGTCATGGCCGTCTTTGGTGTGCTGTTCCTGACGTTCGTGTTCCTGGCGCTCGGCGAGCTGAATGCCTCCACCAGCATGACGAAGGCCGGCGGCTACCTGGGCTTGTTGACGGCACTCCTCGCCTGGTACGCATCCTTCGCCGGGGTGATGAACGCGACCGCCAAGCGGGCGATCCTGCCAGTCTTCCCCCGTTAGCGCGGACTGGCTGGCGTTCTGGGCCGAGCAGGTCCTTATCCGCCCTGGACAGTTAACAACCAACAGGAGATCGAGCAATGACCACAGAACAGGATGACCAGGTCTCGGAGGCGCAGATCGCCGTTCACTGGCGCGAGGAAGGGTTCTACTATCCGCCGGCGAAGTTCATCGCTCAGGCCAACGCGGCCGACCCGGCCATCTTCGAGCGGTTCAGCGAGGAGCACTTCCCGGAGTGTTTCAAGGAGTATGCGGACCTGCTGACGTGGGATGCCTATTGGCACACGACGTTGGACACGAGCAACCCGCCATTCTGGAAGTGGTTCGTCGGCGGACGGCTCAACGCCAGCTACAACTGCGTCGACCGGCACGCGGCGAGCACCCCTAACAAGGCGGCCTTGATCTGGGTGCCCGAGCCTGAGACCGAAGACACCCAAGCGATCACCTACCAAGAGCTCTACTGCCGGGTCAACGAATTCGCCGCACTCCTGCAAGACTTCTGCGGGGTGAAGGTCGGCGACCGGGTGACCTTCCACCTGCCGATGGTCCCCGAGCTGCCGGTCTCCATGCTCGCCTGCGCCCGCCTCGGGGTGATCCACTCCGAGACGTACGGTGGCTTCAGCGGCGCCGCCTGCGGGGAGCGGATCGCCGACTCACAGAGCCACATCCTGGTGACTATTGACGGCTACTACCGCAACGGCGAGCTGATCGACCACAAGGTCAAGGCCGACGAGGCAGTGGCCAGGGCCAAGGAGCAGGGTTTCGAGGTAGCCAAGGTGCTGGTCTGGCGACGGCACCCCGGCCAATACGCCTCAGCCAGCCCGATGGTCGAGGGTCGGGATTTCTTCATCGACGAACTCCTGACCGGCTACACCGGAGCTGTGGTCGAACCGGTGTCGATGCCTGCCGAGGCACCACTGTTTCTGATGTACACCAGCGGCACGACGGGCCGGCCCAAGGGGTGCCAGCACAGCACCGGTGGGTATCTGGCCTATGTGACCGGCACGTCGAAGTACTACCAGGACATCCACCCCGACGACACGTACTGGTGCGCCGCCGACATCGGCTGGATCACCGGGCACTCATACATCGTCTATGGACCGCTGTCGCTCGGGGCGACGAGCGTGATGTATGAGGGTGTTCCCACCTACCCCGATCCTGGCCGGATGTGGCGCATCGCCGCGCGGCTCGGGGTGAACATCTTCCACACCGCGCCGACGACGATCCGGATGCTGCGCCAACGCGGACCGGACGAGCCAGCGAAGTACAACTACCACTTCAAGCACATGACCACGGTGGGTGAGCCGATTGAGCCGGACGTCTGGCGCTGGTACTACAACACCGTCGGCAAGGGCGAGGCGGTCATCGTCGACACCTGGTGGCAGACCGAGAACGGCGGCTTCCTGGGCAGCACGCTGCCTGCCTTACAGCCGATGAAGCCCGGCAGCTGCGGCCCCGGCGTGCTGGGGATCTATCCGGTGGTCTACGACGAGGAGCGCAAGGTCGTCGAGGCCGGAAGCGGTCGAGCTGGCAACATTTGCATCCGCAACCCGTGGCCCGGAATCTTTCAGACCGTCTGGGGTCAACCCGAACTGTTCGTGCGGCTGTACTACGAGAAGTACTGCGCCAACTCCGACAGCACGGACTGGCATGACTGGCCGTACCTCGCCGGCGACGGCGCCATGTTGGCCGAGGATGGCTATTTCCGGATCCTCGGCCGCATCGACGACGTCATCAACGTCGCCGGGCACCGGCTCGGGACCAAAGAGCTCGAGTCAGCAAGCATGATGGTCGAAGAGGTCGCCGAGGCCGCTGCAGTTCCCGTCTTCGATGAGCTTCGCGGCCGTTCGGTTGAGATGTACGTGGCGCTCAAGGACGGGGTCACGCCGAGCAAGGACATCCAGGACAAGGTCATCACCGCGATCGAGACCGAGATCGGGAAGATCGCGAGACCCAAGAACGTGTGGATCGTCGCCGACATGCCCAAGACCCGCTCCGGGAAGATCATGCGCCGGGTCATCGCCTCGATCTCCAACTTCACCGACATCGGTGACGTCACCACGCTGGCCAACCCCGAGATCGTCGAACACGTCCGCCACCACGTCCAGAACGAGAAACTGACCTCCGGCGAGGTTCCCCGCCAGCTCACTGCAGAAGAGGAAGCCGAGATCAAGGCCTTCGGCCAAGCCGAGTAACCGTGGGAGCCGGATCACGTCATGGCTCGATCCTCGCACTCAGCGACGGCCACGATCGCGGTTGAGCCTGGATCCACGTGCGCCGTGAGGCGCTGACAACTCGAATGGAGGTGTGAGACCTTCATCGCCGTCCTGTCGCAGCAGGGTGGTGCAGCTGAGGGCAACCTGACCCGGGAGGGGACTTGCTAGGTAATCCGACCCGAGGCCGCTCGGGGGGGAGGTCGCGTCCGTGAGGGCCCGGTAGGTCAGGGGGACCCGCTTACAAACACGAAAGGCCCCGAGGGACGAGGGCGGCGACGCAGCGGTTCTTCATCGTTGTCCCGCACGGGATCGGCCACCGGGACGGTGCTACCTAGATACTTGGCACAGAATCGATGTCTGGCCAGACTCGGTCCAAATGAGCGCGTTCAGATGAAGCGCGGTTGAGACCTCCGGTGTCCCGCGAAGGATCCTCTGCGTCACTGCTGCGTTCACTGACCGGAGGTGAACCGTGCGCACGGTTGGTTGCTGATGGCGACCAAATCCACGTGCTCGAGTCTGGGACTTCGGAGATTCGTTCCCAGCCCTGTGAACGTTCGCGGGGGACAGTGTCCCCGACGATCACGGCCCGTGCGAGCGCCCCGGCCGCGTTTGAACCAAACCGATCCGGCCCACGTGTTAGTGGTGCAAGTGTTCCCAGACGCTCACTGAGCCCGATGCCAGCAGGCATCGACGGCGTACTGGGTACCGGGAGGTCGAGGAATGGTCAAGTTCATGGCTCGCCGAAGCTGGAGTTTCGCTTTGCTGGCTCTAGTCATAATTCTGGCTGGCTGCAAGAACGGGAGCGGCGGGGGCGGTTACTAAGTGGTCCCGTTTGTAAGTCCGTCGGGGTTTGGTCAGAGCGTTGGGTCGCCGAGGTAGAGGCCGGCGGCGCAGTCGAGAGCGTCTTCGGGTAGACCGGCGAAGGCGCCGGTTGGCAGGACTGCGTCTTCGTACCCGTCTTTGCTGGCCAGGTACATCGCGAAGCCCCAACGGGCGGCTGACCCGCCGTAGCGCAGCCGCATCAACGGCAGTGTCTCGCCGTCGGGAAGCTGACCCTCGACGTAGGCGAAGGCGCCGCGGAACCGCACCGTCACGCCTGCGAGCTGGGGCCAGTGGGTTCGGGCGTGGGCGGAGAGGCGTTGTTGCAGGGAGGTCTTGGTCGATGCCGGTGGGGCTGCCATGAGGGTCATCGTCGCGGATCGGCGTGTCAAACAGCCAATGGGGGCGTGTGGCCAGTGAGGCTGAAGGGGCTGATGAGACTCCCCTGATGCGAAGGATCCCTACCATGTCGATGACCAACCCGGACCGGATCGAGATGAACCCTTGCCAGCAGCAGCGGTTGCGACACCTCATCCGGGCTGGCACTACCGCGCAGCAGCTCGTGCTGCGGGCGAGGATCGTGTTGCTGGCCTCCGAGGGGTGGACCAACACGACGATTGCCCAGCGCGTCGGTGTGTGCGTGGACACCGTTCGCAAGTGGCGGCACCGTTGGTGGGTACAGCCGGGTACGGCCTCGTTGGGTGATGCGAAAAGGTCGGGTCGGCCACCGTCGTTCACCCCGGTTCAGGTCGCTGCGGCCAAGGCGCTTGCCTGCCAGCCACCCGGGGCCAGCGGGGTCCCGTTGTCGCGGTGGAGTTGCCCCGACCTGGCCGCGCAGGTCGTCGCCGATGGGATCGCAGCGTCGGTGTCGACCTCCACGGTGCGACGCTGGCTGGGCCAGGACGCGATCAAGCCCTGGCAGTACCAGTCCTGGATCTTCATCACCGACCCAGACTTCGCCGCCAAGGCCGCCCGGGTCCTTGACCTGTACAACGGGGTCTGGGACGGGAAACCGTTGTCAGCAAACGACTATGTCATCTCCGCGGATGAAAAGACCTCCATCCAGGCCCGGTGCCGGTGCCACCCCTGCCTGCCCCCGGGCAAGGCCCGGATGATGCGTGTCAGCCACGACTACCACCGAGGCGGCGCGCTGGCCTACCTGGCCGCCTACGACGTCCACCGGGCCAAGATCTACGGTCGTTGCGAGGCCACGACTGGCATCGCACCGTTCACCGCGCTGGTCGAACAGGTCATGACCCAGGACCCCTACGCATCTGCCGACCGCGTGTTCTGGGTCGTTGACAACGGCTCGTCCCACCGAGGACAGAAAGCCATCGACCGGCTCACCGAACAGTTCCCAAACGCGGTCATGGTGCACACCCCCGTCCACGCGTCCTGGCTCAACCAGGTAGAGGTCTACTTCTCCATCATCCAGCGAAAAGCGCTCTCCCCCAACGACTTCACCGACCTCGACGTGATCGAGGACCGTCTCACCCGCTTCGAGACCCGTTACAACGAAGCAGCCAAACCCTTCAAGTGGAAGTTCACCACCACCGACCTAGCCGACCTCCTGGAACGGCTCGACCGACACCAACAAAACCAGACTACGAACGCTGCCGAACCCTCAGCAGCCTGATCCCCGACGAACTTACAAACGTGACCACTAAGAACTGATCAGACTTTGCTCACCGGCCGCATCCATCGCCTGAGCATCTAAGGCTCGAATCCTTCACCTGCCACCCAGGCCCCGGACCGGCCGGCAACGTTGAACGGATCTTTGCTTGCTGCTGGCGAGGGATCGCACTACGGCCGCCCAGGGTTTGGCTTTGATGCGTCCGGTCATCCTTCCGCGACCGGGACGGTTGGAACTACCGGACATCAGCGTAAGTCGTTTTGTGTCAAGCCTTTGGTCGGTGCCCTGCCTGTCGTCTGTCCCTGCATAGCCGTAATTGGGTTGGGCCCAACAGCGTGTAATCGGGTTGGTCAGACGACGGGCGGGGCTGCCCATGATGTCCGGCGAGGTAATCGTGGTTCCTCGATGCCGAGTGGGGCTCGCCCCGGCCGCCAGCTTGAGAGCCGCCGCTCAGGCGGCTGGTTCGATCACCTCGCATCTACCGCCGGCGGCGATCGCCGCATCCCATTTCTGACCTGTGGTCACGACCGCGTAAAGCTGACGCAGCAACGCGGCAGCGATGGCTGCGTGGGCTTGGCCACGGTTGAGCTTGTTCTCCGTACGGCTGGTTAAATGTGTGAATTTGGCCGCGTAGACAGGGTTGGCCTTTTGGGCTCCCCAGACCGCCCGCCAAGCAGCCGCACGCAGTCCGGGCCGTCCTTGCCCGGTGAGCCTGGGTGCGGCCGGTGTAGGTGCCGCTGCTCTTCTCCCGCGGAGCCAGGCCGGAGTGTTTGACCACGGCCCGGGCGCTGGCGAAGCGGGTCAGGTCGCCGGTCTCGGCCAGGATGGTCGCGCCACCCAGAGCGGACACGGCCAACGATCGAGCAGACCAGCTCGCTCAGCTGCAGCTCGTCGAGCACGTCCACCATG
>DATCQG010000072.1:0-5242 GCA_036569625.1 Dermatophilaceae bacterium
TGCCAACAGTCAGTCGAGCCGGTCGGCCGCGACGACGCCCCGCATCACTGAGTCCATGGCGCGTCTGGCGGTCACGGACAGGGCCGGATCAGGAGCCGAGTCACCGATCTGACCCAACAGGTCGATGACCTGCTTGCACTGGCGGACGAAGTCACCGGCTGCGATCTCGCTGTCGCGAAGGACCAGCTCGAGTCGCTGACCGGCAGCCCATCGGTGCATCATCCAGGCCATGCCCGCATCCGGAGCGGTGGTTGTCGGCAGCGTGTGCGCGCGCTCGCGGTCCTCGAGCTGGCTCCACCTCCGAACCATGGCTTCGTGCGCCTCCCTGACATCGTCGTTCGGCATCCGGGGTGAGACCTCGCTATCGCTCCCCCGCGGCTCGTAGACCAGCGTGGAGACGATGGCAGCCAGGCTCGGCGGGTCGAGGCGCTTCCAGATCCCATGACGCAGGCACTCGGCCGCCAACAGGTCCTTCTCGGTGTAGAGCCGTTTGAGGGTGTTGCCCTGCGACGTCACGGCGACACCGCCCTCAGTGAGGTAGCCCAGCTCCACCAGGAGCTCGCAGATGCGCTCGAACGTACGGGCCACAGAGCTGGTCCTGCCCTCGACCGTGCGTGCGA
The DNA here is from genome assembly GCA_036569625.1 of Dermatophilaceae bacterium. Lineage (GTDB taxonomy): Bacteria > Actinomycetota > Actinomycetes > Actinomycetales > Dermatophilaceae > UBA4719. The sequence continues at coordinate 621 of DATCQG010000072.1, forward strand.
CAGCGTCGGTCTCACGCCGCAGGCGCCACCAGCGTTCGGCCCAGCGGGCGTGGTCCTCGCGCTCCGGACACCCATGGCAGGGGTGCGCCCGCATCTGCCGACGCAGCTCGGTGACCCGCTCTCCCGCTCGGGAGTCGTCAGAGCCGACACGCCGTGGTGCGGGAGGGTCGTGGGGCACCTTGACGCGCATCGTTGCCGCAAGATCCTTGCGGGACTTGGCATTTCGCGCGTTGAAGTGTTTCGGGACGTTGAGGCTCATGAGCGGGTCCACCGGAGTCGGAACATCCACGAGCGTCAGCCGCCGCACCCGGGCATCCGAGGTCAGGACCGTCGGCGAGGCGCCCTCTTTCTTTCCGCCCCCATTGCCCTGTATGACGATCGCGTAGTCCGAGCGCCGACCTCCGGGAATCTTGATGACGTCTCCGGGACGGAGCTTCTCGAGGCTGATCGCGGCCTCTGCCCGTCGACTGGCCGATCGGGCCTTGGCGGCCTCCTTCTCGATGTCACGAATCTCGTTGCGCAGCGCGGCATACGAGGTGAAGTCCCCCAGATGGCAGGTCATCGACTTTGCATAACCAGCCAATGCCTCCTCGTTGCGTTTGACCGTCACTGCCATCCCGACCACGGCGCGGTCAGCCTGGAACTGCGCGAAAGAGGTCTCCAGGATGTCGCGGGCAGCCTCGCGCCCGACCTGGCCGACGAGGTTGACCGCCATGTTGTATGTCGGGTGGAAGCTGGACCGCAGTGGATAGGTCCGCGTCGATGCCAGACCGCCGACAGCGAGGGGGTCCAGGCCCCGGTTGTACAGGACAACCGCGTGCCCCTCGATGTCGATGCCCCGCCGCCCTGCGCGTCCCGTCAGCTGCGTGTACTCCGCCGGGGTGATATCGGCGTGAGTCTCGCCGTTGAACTTCACCAGCCTCTCCAGGACCACCGACCGCGCAGGCATGTTGATGCCCAGGGCCAGCGTCTCGGTGGCGAACACCGCTCGGATCCTGCCGGCGGTGAAGAGCTCCTCAACGATCTCCCGGAAGGTCGGCAACATCCCGGCGTGGTGAGCCGCGAACCCTCGGGTCAGACCTTCGACGAAGTCCCAGTAGCCCAGGACGCCAAGGTCCTCGTCGGCCAGACCCTGGATCCGCTCTTCGACCGTACGCCGGATCCGGTCCCCCTCAGCCTGCGGTATCAGTCTCATGCCGTTGGCCAGCAGCTGGCTCACGGCCGACGTACAGCCGACACGACTGAAGATGAAGGTGATCGCCGGCAAGAGCCCGTCACGGTCGAGACGCTCGATGACCTGTGAGCGGCTCGGGCCTCCTCCGAAGCGGCCACCCTGCCCAGCCGGCGCGGCCCCACGCTGCCGATCTTGACCGGGCCCACCCTGACCACCACCAGGGCCGCGGCGACCGCGATCACGTCCTTTGGCTGCGCCTCCACCTCGGCCACGACCATCTCCGCCCCCGTCCCGGGAGCGCCCGAAGCTCTCCTGACGACCTGCCCTGTCGCCGTCATGGATACGTTCCAGCAGCTCGGGGTTGACCCGTGTCCGGTCCTCAACGGGGATACCCGAGGACTTCTGCTCGGCAAACAGGTCGTACAACCCCTGGCCGACCATCATGTGCTGCCACAACGGCACCGGACGATGCTCCTCCACGATCACCTCGGTGTTGCCACGAACCTCGCGCAGCCAGGCACCGAACTCTTCGGCGTTGCTCACGGTGGCCGACAGCGAGATCACCTGCACGTCCTGGGGCAGGTGGATGATCACTTCCTCCCAGACCGCCCCGCGGAAACGGTCGGCGAGATAGTGCACCTCGTCCATGACCACGAACCCGAGGCCGCGCAGGGTGCCGGACCCGGCATACATCATGTTGCGCAGCACTTCGGTGGTCATCACGACGACCGGGGCCTCCCCGTTGATCGAGGAGTCGCCGGTAAGCAGACCCACCTTGTCGATGCCGTGGCGGCTGACCAGGTCGGCGTACTTCTGGTTCGACAGGGCTTTGATGGGGGTGGTGTAGAACGCCTTTCGCCCAGTGGCAAGGGCCAGGAACACCGCGAACTCGCCCACGATCGTCTTGCCAGCACCGGTGGGCGCGGCCACCAGAACCCCCTGGCCCGAGTCAACGGCCCGGCATGCCCGCAGCTGGAAGTCGTCGAGCGGAAAGTCGAAACCCTTGGCGAACGCATCGATCTGGGGCATTCCGGCGTCCGTTGGGGTGGCCATGGCGATCAGGCTACTTCAGGGGCCGGAGACGAGGACGTTCAGCGCGCCGGGCACGTTCTGACAGGTCATCGGAAGGGACACAAAGCGTTCGCCGTCGGCATAGCTGACGATGTCAGAGGCCTCGAGCCGGACCTCCTTGCCGCGAAGGATCTCCACCGCGGGGTGCCCGACGTGCTTGCCGCTGAACACCTTGGGGAAGACCTTGAGGAACTCGAGGGTCGAGATCTGGTGCACGACGAGGATGTCGAACATGCCGTCGTCGAAGCTGGCATCCGGGCACACCAACATGCCGCCGCCGTAGGACGGGCCGTTGCCCACGGCGACCAGCATCGCCTCGGTGCTGTGGCGGACGCCGTCGACCTCGATGACATAGGGAATCGGCTTGAAAACAGGCAGCTCTCGGGCAATGGCCAGGTTGTAACGCATCCGGCCCTTTGGCCACCCCCAGGTGTTGGCACGTTCGTTGACGACCGAGTCGAACCCCGCGCCCAGGACGCCGACGAACCAGCGCGAGACGCCCTCGGAGTCGGTATGCCGACCGGCGTCGACGGTGCGAACCGTGCCGCCGTCCAGGACCTTCGCCGCAGCTTTTGCGTCGTGGAGCGGCAGATGGAGGGCACGGGCGATGTCATTCCCGGTGCCGGCGGCAACGATGGCCAGGACAGTTTCCGTCCCGGCGCAGAGGTTGACCCCAAGGTTGACCGTGCCGTCCCCGCCGGTGACTGCCAACACGTCCAGCCCTGAGGCGATGGCGGCCAGGGCGCGCTCGCGCGCAGCGGGTCCCGACCGATCGGAGAGGTCGATCACCTCATGACCGTCGGCGGCCAGACGGGCAGCCACCTCGGTGCCGATCGCGGCACCGCGACCCTTGTCTGCCGTGGGGTTGATGATCAGGCCGATGCGTTTGATCACGAGCGGGGGCTAGAGAGGGCTGGCTTCATCGTCAAGTGGGCTGGCTTTGTCGTCGAGGACGCTGGCTCGATCGTCAAGGGGGGTCGCCTCGTCGTCGGCAACATTGGCCCACTCGGGCTCCCGGCGTGCGCGCCGCCTGTCCAGAATGGTCGACACCCCAACAGCGGCAAAGAAGAGCCCGACCATAGGCATGGCAAGGACGAGCATGGTCCATGCGTCCGGAGTCGGCGTCATCATCGCCGCGAAGACGAAGATGAGCATCACGGCTATCCGCCAGCCCTTGAGCATAATGCGGGCCGGCAGTACGTGGGCGATATTGAGGCCAACAAGGAACACGGGCAGCAGGAACGCCAGACCGAAGGCCAGGATGAAGCGCATCACGAAGGTCAGGTAGAGCGCCGCGTCAGGCAGGTTAGCAGCTCCATTGGGGGTGAAGCCGAGAAGCACCTCGACCGCTCTGGGCACGGTCTGGGTCGCGAAGAAGCACCCCCCGAGAAACAGAGGTACAGCCGCCCCTATGAACCCAATGGTCGTGCGCTTCTCGCGCTTGGTCAGACCGGGGACGATGAACCCCCACACCTGGTAGAGCCAGACCGGACTGGCCACGATGACACCAACGAACAGAGCCACCTGCAGCTGGACCGTGAACGGCTGGGTGATGCCACCGAAGTTGATGTTGACCAAGCCATGGCGCTCGGCTGCCACCTTGCGCAACGGGGCCATGATCCGGTTGAACAGCGAGTCGTACTCAACCCATCCGAGAACACTGCCAACGGCGATGGCCCCAGCCGCAACAAAGAATCTCCGACGGAGCTCACGCAGGTGGTCACCGAGGCTCATGCGCCCGCCGATGTTGTGCTTACGACGCAGTATTGCCATGTTCCTGCAGATTCTCAGTTGACCGCGGGATTGTCGCTGATGGCGTACAGCTCAGGCCGGCGGCTGGTTGTGCGTCTCCCGATCGGTCGGGCTCGCAGCCTGGTTCGCGGTCGGGGGCTCCGTCTGATCGGCGGTCGGGTGGATCGTCTCACCATTGACCGTGTCGCTGCTCGCCGCGCTGGGCCTGCTCTTGCCGTCCGTTTTCATCTCTTCGACCTCGGACTTGAAGATTCGCATCGAGCGACCGAGGCTGCGCGCCACGTCCGGCAGCCTCTTCCAGCCTACGAGGACGGCGATCACGAGTACCACGATCAGGAGATTGACCGGGTGGTCCAGGAGGTTGCGGATCATGGGACAGAAGCCTTCCGTGATGGCTGCGCACAACGCGCGAGGAGCACGCCGAGTCCTCAGTCTACGTGTTTGACCCCCATTGGGCGGGAAACTGCACGACGCCGTCGTCGTACACGGTGACCGGCTGCTCTGGCACGGTCACGCTCTTTGCGGGCTGTGGCCACATCGGAAAAGACGGCCAGCTCGTGCGGCCCGCCGGTTTTCTCCCCCAGCACCTCCAGCTGGCCCTGGACGGCATCGAGACGTCGCTGAG
>DATCQG010000073.1:0-5538 GCA_036569625.1 Dermatophilaceae bacterium
ACCTGGGGAGGCGCCGCACGAGGTGTTCTCCAGCAGGATCGCCACGTCGAAGTGCTCCGGCCACAGGATCGGCGTCTCACGGGGTGCGACGACCCGCAGCGCCGCGTCGGCCCGCAGGTACCAGTCCTCGATCAGAAAGGCCGACGCTGCGTCGAGCGAGACGTCGTCGGAAGCGCTCGCCTTACTGCCGTCCGGGTAGGCATCGGGCGGTTCGCCGAAGCCGACCCCCAGAGCATCGGCCATGTCTGCGAACGTCCCGGCAACAGCAACTCGCTTGCTCTCGTCCACGATGAGGTCGGTGCCGTCGAGCCGCAGTGCTGGGCCGCCGGTCGTGGCAAAGCCACCCGGCGTCACCCTCAACGTGAACCGGCCCCCGGCGCGTCGTTGAGGTCCGGCCATCAGGCACTCACCGATGCCGTGGAGCCTCCGGCGGGTGGCGGCGTACGTGGCAGGGTCCGGTGCGGTTGAAGTGGTCGCGGCCTCGTCCATGTCGTCCTCCTGGGTGTGACGCCCATGCATGCCCGGGTACGTCCCCGGACGCACTGTCCTGGTACAGCGATTGTGCAGCCCTGGCGCCGCCAAGAGCCAGGGTTATCGTCGCCGTTCTGAGCGCCTGATCAGATTGCGGCGGCGCGCTGGAGGTAGTTCAGCGACGCCCAGCCGAAGGGAATGGGAAGCCAGTACGTGCACAAGCGGAACAGCACCACCGACGAGACGGCAACACTGGCGTCCAGCCCCACCGCGACCAGCCCGGCTGAGAGGGCCGCCTCGACCCCACCGAGCCCTCCAGGTGTTGGCACGGCGGAGCCGATGATCGCCCCTGCGAAATAGACCACCGCTACGGCGGGGACAGAGGGTGTTGCACCGAACGCGCGGGTCGCACTGGTGAGCGCAGCCACGAAGGACATGTCCAGCAACAATGCCCCGGCGAAGAGCGTGACCACCTTGCGTGGATCCTGGAAGATCGCCACGATCCGGGGGACGACGCGGCGAACGACCGGCAGGAACCGGCCGATGACCAGCCTGCGTCCGGCGGGTATGGCCAAAGCCACGAGCAGAAGAGCGACGGCGACGATCAGACCGATGACGGCCGCGAGGGGCGGTGTGAAGGATGCCTGTTGCCCGGTGCCGGCCAGGACGCTGGAGAGCAGGAGCAGAACGAAATAGCTTGAGAACTGGGCGAGCTGGGCCAGACCGACGCTTCCTCCTGCCACTGCGGGCTCGACTCCGGCCCGCTGCAGATAGCGCATGTTCAGGGCGATGTTGCCGATGGCTGAGGGCGCGACGAGTCCGCTGAACGCGACGGCGAGCTGGGTGAGATAGGTCCGGACGAAGCTGAGCCGAGCGGTCACCGCCCCAGTGATCACCAGAGAGGCACCCGTGATCGACAGGACGGTGAACCCGAGCACGGCCAGAGCCCAGAACCACTGGGCCTGGGCCAGAACCTGCCCGATGTTGACCTGCGCCAGCTGGGTGAGCAGCACGTATGCCGCAATGCCGCCACCCAGCACCGTCACCAGTGTGCGGGGTGTCAGACGCCGCAGCTCGACCTGCTCGACGGGCTCGCCCTCGGGGACGAGCTCGAGCACCTGCTCGCGGACGCTCCGCAACAAGCCTTTCTGCGCTCGCAGGTCTGACCGGGTCGAGGAGTCCATCGCGACCGCCTGGACAAGTGGCAGGGCCTTCACGATGGCCTGGCTCCCAAGTGATGACACGCCGCTTGCGACAGCTCGCTTCGGACCGACGAGCAGGGCCAGCGTCGTGAGGAGCTGCGCCACGTCCAGCCGAAGCGAGAGCTCCGCCGCGGCGATGTCGCCGGTGCCGGCCTCGCTCAGGGCGGCCCGGCCATCCTCGTCGAGCAGGAGATGCTCGACAATCAGTCCACGGTGGGCGATCCGGGCCCGTTGCAGCAGCGCGAGAAGCTGCCAGAAAGCGGCCAGGTCGTCGTCGCTCATGACTGTGTCGCCGTTCGGGGTCATTGGCGCGCCTGGGGGCGTGCGGTAAGCCATCACCGCAGCGGACGGGCCCACCTCAGCGGCGGCGAGCAGCTCCGGCGCCCTGACACCAGCCTTGGCCACGGCCATCGTCATCAGGGCATGGTGCTCGACCGCGCCTCGAACCGTGAGGGACGGTCCGCGGGTGGACGGCCCACGCAAGCGAACGCGCCGAAGAACGCGCCGGGCTATTGCGGTGCCGAAGGTCTCGCGGTCCAGGACGCGAACATCCACGGGCCCATCTGGCCCCGACCCGGCATACCGTCGTCCTCCAGCGGGCGCCGGCTCGACCAGCTCCAGCCGGGTGAGCTCAAGCCCGCAACCGAGGAGGGCGGCTGCGACTGCAGTGCCCGGTGGGCGGGTTGACGCGGCCCCGAGTGCGAGGCGAGTCATCAGGCCGACGGACCACCCGAGCAGTGCGGTCGCGAAAAGCGCCAAGGCCGTCACCCCACCGGAGAGGAACCCGGACAGGATCGCCGATCCGACAACGACGACGGCCGCTCTTCTCAAGATCGATCGGCCACCGACCCCTGAGACCGTGAAGAACGCCACGCTGGCCACGAGGAGTCCGTCCAGCGGGGCAGTGCGGCCGCCGTCGGGAAGCCCCTTGGTCAAGGCGGCAAGGACAGCACCCAGGTGCCCATCCAGAACCAACCTCTGCCACAGCAGGGCGAGCAGCGCGCCTGCGCCGGCGGCGGCGACCGACTCCAGGAGCTGCCGGGTGCGCGAGCGCAGCACGAGGTCCACGCCCTCGAAGACCAGCACGACAAGAAGCCCGATGCCGCCGGCCCAGCCGAAGAGCCGCAGCAGCAGCCGGGGCAATGCGCCACCGGCACCGATGAGATCCTGCTCGAGGCCGCTCGCGGTTCCAACCGCCACCACGCCGAGGCCCACGGCAACGAACAGCACCGAAAGTGCGAACAGCAGGGCGAGCAGGTCTGCCGGCCGACGAACCCGTCCGCTCGGTGGCGGCTCGACGACGACCACCCCTGGGGCGTCCGGGGGCGCAGGCGAAGTCTGGGTCACGCCCTCATAATGCCGAACTCTCGACCCGTGACCACACTGGCGCGCTCAACGACTCTCTGGTGGTTTACATCCCGGCGCTTGTGGGTAACCTGCAAATCATGAGGATTGTCGGCCTGTTGGTCGTGATCTGGCTTGTCATCGGTGCTGTGGCAGCCGGTCAGAGGGGCTACTACGGCTCGTCGGCGCAGAACTGTGCGGGGGTCGCCACGATTGGCGTCACCATCGTGGCGGGACCGCTGAACTATCTGGGGGTCAACCCCAAGATCAAGTGCCAGCTGCCGCAGCCCTCGAGCTGAGCCGGAAAGGATCGCCTTAGCCGGTACGGATCGCAACCGGCGGGGGACTAGCCCTGTCGGAGGCCGAGAGTGTTCCCATCGGGGTCGTGGAACCAGGCTGCCCGGGCCGGACCGAGCTGCGCGATATGGCCCGTCGTCATGAGTGGCCCTTCGGAATAGTCGATGAACGCAACGCCGTTGGCCTCGAGGTCGCGAACCACGGCCTCGATGTCGGTCACCTCGAAGTGGGCGAGGGTGTGCTCCGTTGCGATCGGAGGACGTTTGAAGGTCGAGAGCTCACTGACGTCGCCGCAGCGAAAACGGACGGAAACCGCGTTCTCCCAGAGGAAGGTCAGCCCAAGGGTCCCGCCATAGAAGGCTTTCGCCGTCTCCAGGTCGGTGACGGGCAGCGTTGCCACAACCATCGTTGCGCCGATCATTGGTTGACCTCCTGGGTCGGTCGATCAGAGTTTCCGTGCCACATTTCGCATCGTTCCTTTGGCCAGAAGCTCTGACAACCCCCATCGCCCAACAAGTTCCGGCCCCTTTCTCCGGCCATGTACGCCATCGGCCGATCGGCTGATAACCGGTTCGATCGGCTGCGGCGCCGACCGCTTCCTGCCGATACTGCGAGGTGTGATCGGCGAGGAGTTCGCCAGCGTCCTGGCCCGCGCCCAACGTGGCGACGAGGCTGCCTTCGCGTGCCTGTGGCTCGATGTCAACCCTGCACTGGTGAGATACCTCCGGGTCGTCTCGGGCGAGGTGGACGAGGATGTCGCCGCTGAGACGTGGGTCACCGTCGTGCGCGGACTGGCTCGTTTCCGCGGCGATGAGATGGCCTGGCGTGGGTGGGTCTTCACCACAGCGCGGCGTCGCGCGGTCGACGAGGGTCGCCGTCGCGCCAGGCGGCGAGCAGTGTCTGCCTCAAGGGCGGGCGACCCGATGAGCCTTCCCGCGCCTGACCCGGCCCAGGCCGTGCTGGAAGATCTGGACACGGAGGCGGCGTTGGCCCTGGTGGCCAGGCTTGCGCCGTTGCAGGCCGAGGTCATCGTGCTGCGGGTGATCGCCGGCCTGGACGTGGAGTCCGTCGCGCGGCTGGTCGGCCGCCGTCCCGGCGCCGTCCGGGTCGCTGCCCATCGGGGGTTGCGGCGGCTGGCGCAGATCATGGCCACCGAGGGTGTAACGCTGTGATCCTCTGGGACGCTTCGGAGGGTGATATGGCGAGCTTCTTGAGATCCGTTCCAGGTGATCGTCCGAATCAGAGGGATGATCACCTGGAGGCAATGCTGTCCGGGCAACCGTTACCAGAGAACGCAGACGCAGAGCTGCGAGGAGTCAGCCTGCTCCTTGCGACCCTTCGCGAAGCGCCGATGGGCCGGCTTGAACGGCGCGGCCAGGCCAGGGCCCTGGACGTGTTTCGCAAGACGTTCGCCGGCTTCCATCCGGGCAGACAACCACGCAGGAGACCAACGATGTTGAGCACACTACTTGGGGCCAAGGTCGGTGCCGCAATGGCCGCCGGGGTCGTCAGCTTCGGGGCCGTCGGCGCTGCCGCATTCACCGGCAACCTGCCCGCTGGGGTTCAGGAGCTGGCCCATACCACGATCGGCGCACCCGCTCCAGACACGGGTGACTCCGCCGACCAAGGCAAAGCCGCGGACGCCAAGGACAAAGCTGACAAGAAGGACAAGGCCGCTGACAGCACAACGACCGCGGTCGGTCCCGATGCCTCGGGCCCGGCCGCGTTCGGGCTGTGCACGGCCTGGGCTCACGTCGAGAAGAAGGGTCAGGTAGCGGAGAAGTCCGTTGCGTTCCGCAACCTGGCCGCCGCGGCCGTCGCGGCCGACAAAGGCGCCAAATCCGCCTCAGCCGCCACACCCAAGCAGATCAGCGATTACTGCCTCACAGTGACCAAGGCCCACGTGGCCGAGACCGGTAAGTCTGCGACCCACCCGACTGCCAAGCCGAGCAGCCACCCCACCGGGAAGCCGAGCAGCCACCCGACGGGTAACTCGAGTAGCCACCCGACAGGGCCGTAACTCGCCCGCCCAACCGCGGCGAGCGGCCAGAGAGTGCAGACTGGCCCCGTGACAAGTGGCAACAGCGATGGCGTCCGCACCCGGCTGTGGCGAGACGGCCGGCTCGAGGTCGAGAACTTCCCTATCGAGGAGATCTCCGACCACCTGCAGGATGATGGCGCCCTGGTGTGGCTCGATCTGTGCGAGCCCGACCATGAGCTCCTC
>DATCQG010000074.1:0-10025 GCA_036569625.1 Dermatophilaceae bacterium
TTGGAGGCGGTCGCGCTGGCTCTGCTCGAGGAGCACCTGAGCCACTGCGTCACCAACGCCATCCACACCGGCGGCGACACGGCAACCGACAAGCTCAAGGAAGCCTCAGCGGCGATCGCCCGCCTGGTGCGCTCCTGACCATCTGTGCCCCATGACCACATGAGGCCGATCAACCCCAGCAACACAACTACAAGGAGAACCACGTGAGCAACCAGATCTTCCCCGTGACCGGACTGACCTGCGGGCACTGCGTCGGCGCCATCACCACCGAGCTCAGCGCCGTGCCCGGCGTAACCGATGTGCAGATCGACCTTGTGGTCGGAGGCACCTCAGCCCTGAGCGTCACCGCCGACAAGGCCATCACCGATGCCGAGCTGACCGCTGCTCTGGAAGAGGCCGGCGAGTACCAGCTCGCTTCCAACTGAGCGCGACCCCACCTGCGACCGAGCAGAGCACACGAGGAGAGGAACACCATGAGCACGACCACCACCCAGGGCGAGGTCACCGAGGCCAACAGCGTCGAGCTCGTCATAGGCGGGATGACGTGCGCCTCGTGCGCCGCTCGGATCGAGAAGAAGCTGAACAAGCTCGAAGGCGTCATCGCCACGGTCAACTACTCCACCGAGAAGGCCAAGGTCACGTATTCCGGGTCCCTCACCCCCGCGGACTTCGTCTCCACGATCGAGGCGACCGGCTATACGGCAGCGCTGCCCGCCCCGAAGGTCGACAAAGCGGAGGCCGATGAGGGTGAGGATGAGGAGAAGGACGACGAGGTCTCACGGCTGCGACAGCGGCTGGTGATCTCCGCGATCCTCAGCCTGCCCGTGCTCCTGCTGTCGATGATTCCACCCCTGCAGTTCGACAACTGGCAGTGGCTGTCCCTGACCCTGGCCTCCCCCGTCGTGGTCTGGGGTGCGCTGCCGTTCCACCGGGCCGCGTTCACCAACGCCCGCCACCGCGCCGCGACCATGGACACCCTGATCTCGGTGGGTGTCAGCGCGGCCTGGCTGTGGTCCCTCTGGGCGCTGTTCTTCGGCGGCGCGGGGATGGCTGGCGCACGAATGAGCTTCGAGCTCATGCCCTCACGCGATGGCGGAGCAGCGCACATCTACCTCGAGGCCGCCGCGGTGGTCACCGTCTTCATCCTGGCCGGACGCTATTTCGAGGCCACGGCCAAGAAACGGTCCGGGGCTGCCCTGCGCGCCCTGATGAACATGGGCGCCAAGGACGTCGCCGTCCTGCGCGACGGGGTCGAGGTCCGGATCCCGGTCGACCAGCTCGTCGTCGGAGACGTGTTCAGCGTCCGCCCCGGTGAGAAGGTCGCGACCGACGGCATCGTCTCCGAGGGCACCTCTGCTGTCGACGCCTCAATGCTGACCGGCGAGTCGGTTCCGGTCGAGGTTGGCCCGGGTGATGCCGTGGTCGGCGCGACCGTCAACGCCGGCGGGCGGCTCATAGTCCGGGCGACCCGGGTCGGCGCCGACACCCAGCTGGCTCAGATGTCACGCTTGGTCGAGGACGCCCAGAACGGCAAGGCGCAGGTCCAGCGCCTGGCAGATCGGGTCTCGGGCATCTTCGTCCCGGTCGTCATCCTGCTGGCCCTGACCACCCTTGCGGTGTGGCTGCTGACCGGACACTCCCCGACCGCCGCGTTCACCGCCTCGGTGGCTGTTTTGATCATCGCCTGCCCCTGCGCCCTGGGCCTGGCCACCCCCACTGCCCTCATGGTGGGCACTGGCCGCGGCGCCCAGCTCGGCATCCTGATCAAGGGGCCACAGGTCCTGGAGTCCACCCACCGGGTCGACACGATCCTGCTCGACAAGACCGGCACCATCACCACCGGACGGATGAGCGTGGCCGCAGTCCACGCGGCCGCCGCAGAGACGGTGACCGAGATACAGACTCTTGCAGGTGCGCTCGAGGACGCCTCCGAGCACCCGATCGCCAAGGCGATCGCGGTTGCCGCCAAGGCTGCCCACGACAGCACGCTGCCCGCGGTCGAGGACTTCAGCAACCATGACGGCAGGGGAGTCTCCGGGGTCGTTGACGGCCACGTGGTCCTCGTTGGCCGTCGTTCATGGCTCGCGACCGAGTGGTCGATCAACGCCTCCGACGACCTGATTGCCACGGCTGACGCGGCAGAGGCCGATGGCCAGACCCCCGTCTGGGTGGCTTGGGACGGCGCCGCCCGCGGCATCATCGTGGTGGCCGACACCATCAAGGACACGTCCGCGCAGGCCATCGCGCAGTTCCGCGCCCTCGGGCTCAGGCCGATCCTGCTCACCGGTGACAACGCCCGCGCCGCCCACGCGGTCGCGGCCCTGGTCGGCATCCAGCCGCAGGACGTCATCGCCGAGGTCCTGCCCGCAGACAAGGTCTCCGCGGTGAAAGCCTTGCAGGAAAAGGGAAACGTGGTGGCGATGGTCGGCGATGGTGTCAACGACGCCGCCGCACTCGCCCAGGCCGACCTCGGTCTGGCCATGGGCACAGGCAGCGACGTGGCCATCGAGGCCTCCGACCTGACCTTGGTCCGCGGGGACCTGCGGGCAGCAGCGGACGCCATACGGCTGTCTCGTTCGACGCTGAAGACCATCAAGGGAAACCTGTTCTGGGCCTTCGCCTACAACGTCGCTGCAATCCCCCTGGCGGCCCTCGGACTGCTCAACCCGCTGATCGCTGGCGCCGCGATGGCGTTCAGCTCTGTGTTCGTGGTGAGCAACAGCCTGCGCCTTCGCAGGTTCTCCCCACTGACGACTCCAAGCCGGACGACGGTCGGCTGATCGCCTGGCCTGGACGCTGAGGGTGGGATGACGATGGTCGGGCTCAACGCGATCGCGCTGCGCTCCTCCTGAAGAGGCTGCGGCTACCAGGCCTGGCCATCTTCAGAGAACCTTCACAGGATCTCAGGCCCAAGGACACATGCGGACAATAGGCTCGGTGACACGGGTTCGACGCGCGTTGCGCCCACTGATGTTGCGGCTCGACGCGATACGACTTCGACGGCGTCGTCGCCTGAACAATCGCCACGATCGATGGAGACAAAGATGCACAGCGCCACAGCCCGACAGGGCGCCCACTCATGAACCCCAGCCTCGCTCTGCGGCCACGAGGTCGGGCCGTCGCCATCCTTGGAATCGGCCTGGCCGGCGGGCTTGCGCTGGCCGGTTGCAGCCAGGGTGCCTCACCGGCACCAAAGAGTGTCGCGGCCGGGGCGCTGCCGGGCGAGCATGTTCACGGCATCAGTCGCGACCCGGGCAGTGGCAAGGTGAACCTCGCTACCCACGAGGGGCTCTTCGTCCTGCAGTCGGATCGGAGCTGGAAGCAGGTCGGCCCGACAGTCGACCTGATGGGTTTCGCGATCAGCGGACCGGGCAGCTTCTATGCGTCCGGCCACCCCGCTGACGGGGTCGACCTTCCGGCGCCCGTTGGGCTGATCAAGTCCACCGACGCGGGGCTCACCTGGACCGTGATGTCCCTGGGCGGCCAGTCGGACTTTCACGCGTTGACCGCCTCATCCACCACCGTGACGGGTTTCGACGGCGTCCTGCGCACGACATCGGATGGGAAGACCTGGACCCAAGGTGGCCTTTCTGCGGAACCGCGCTCGCTCGCCGCCGCCCCGGACGGTTCGCAGGTGCTGGCCACGACCGACCAGGGCCTGCTCAGCTCAACTGACGGAGGGGCGACCTGGGCGTCGCTGGCATCGGCGCCGCCGCTGCTCCTGACCGCCTGGGCCGACTCCAAGACGGTCGTCGGAGTCACCAACCAGGGCGAGCTGGTGGTCAGCGCGGATGCCGGAGGCTCCTGGAAGACGGGCGCCGCGAAGCTGACGAGTGCCGAGGCGGTCTGCGCGAGCCGTGACAAGGCAGGCGTGCTGGAGATTCTTGTGGCGACCGACAAAGGCGTGGTGCAGTCACGCGACAACGGTGCCACTGTTACCGACCTGACCTCCTGACCGCGGGTCGGACCGCCCACCGCGACATACGTCAGGTCATTCCGGTCGTTTTGGTCGTTCTGTCGTCCCGATCGTCCTGATCGTCCCGATCGTTCCCCCGGGGTCAGCCGTTCTTGGTGTGGACGACGACTCCCCGACCGAGCTTGCTGTGCTTGTACCCATAGAACGCGTAGATCACCATGCCGATCACGAACCAGACGATGAATCGGGCCCAGGTCACTGCCCGGAGCTGACTGACCAGCCAGATCGAGAACCCGATCCCGAGCAGCGGGATGTACGGCATCAGGGGCGTCTTGAAGGTGCGCGGCAGGTCCGGTGAGCGGTAGCGAAGCACGATGACCGCACCAGACACGACGATGAACGCGAGCAGGATGCCGATGTTGGTCAGCTCGGCTGCGTCCCCGATCGGCACGAACCCGCCGATGGCGGCGGCCACGATGCCGACGATCCAGACCGGGCGGGACGGCGAGTGCTTGGCGTTGGTGTGCGCGAACCACCCGGGCAGCAGCCCGTCGCGGCTGATCGCGAACCAGATCCGTGAGGCGCCCAAGGAGAACGAGAAGAGCACGGTGATGATGCCGACGATCGCGCCCAGGGCCACGATCCTGGCGAACATGTGCAAGTTGACCGACTCGAACGCGAACGCGAACGCCGCGCTGTCCGAGAGCTTCGTGTAGTTCTGCATGCCGGTCAGCACGGTGGCCGCCAGCAGGTAGAGAACCATCGCGATGCCCAACGACAGGATGATCGCCTTGGGCAGGTTGCGTTCGGCGTCCTTGGACTCCTCCGCGGCGGTGCTCATCGCGTCATACCCGAACACGGCGAAGAAGACGGTGGCGGCGCCGGTGGCGATCCCGCCGAAACCGAACGGCGCGAACGGCGTCAGGTTCGAGGGCTTGATGTAGAAGGCGCCCACAACGATGACCGCGAGCACGATCGCGATCTTCACGAACACCAGATAGGTCTCGATCCGCGCACTTGTCCGGATCCCGCGGTTGAGCAGCCAGGCCACCCCGAGGCACAGCAGTATCGCGAACAGGTCGACCTTGTGCCCGGCTCCTGTGCCTGGCGCCCCCAGCATCCAGGCGGGCAGACCCACCCCGAAGCTGGCCACCAGGTAGCTCACGTACTGCGAGACGCCGATCGCAACCACCGCAACGATGGCGGTGTACTCCAGAAGCAGGTCCCAGCCGATGGCCCAGCCCACGGCCTCTCCCAGTACGGCGTAGCCGTAGGTGTAGGCGGACCCGGCCTTCGGGATGAGGCCGCCGAACTCGGCATACGCCAGCGCGGCGCAGGCGCTCGCGACACCCGCGAGCATGAACGACATGGAGACTGCCGGACCCGCGTGGTTCTTGGCCTCCGGCCCGGCGAGGGCGAAGATCCCGGCGCCGATGATTGCGCCCAGGCCGATGGCGGTGAGCTGGAACAGGCCGATGCTGCGCTCGAGCCCGGATTCCTCGCCGTTGTCCTCGATCGGTTTACGGCGCAGGATCCCGGTCATTTGCAGGGGCTTGCTCGGGGTGTCGTGCAGCGCCATGGCCTACCTTCCGACAGTCCCGCGCCCATCGCGCCGGGTGCGCTGAACGGTGCCAGTGGGTGTAACCCGTGTCAATAAGGTCAAACTGGTAGATAGCGGACCACCCCGTCCAGAAGCGCCGAGCGGTCATGACTGGAGGAGGCTGGCGATGGGGAGAGGACTTGATGGTGATCGCCGTCATCGCTGCTTCTGGATGGGGGTCAGCAGCGCGATTCTCGTCTTTGACGGCGCTAGGGTCGAGTGCCCAGGATTCGAAGGAGTAGATGTCATGATCGACCGCGTCAGGCTGACTCGGATGTACACGCGAGAGCAGCGAGACTTCGATGCCAAGCACCCGGGATCCGGGGCGGCATACGAGGCTGCGGGGCATCTGTTCGGCCACGTGCCGATGACCTGGATGAACAAGAAGGCCGGGGGCTTCCCGATCTACTTCGAGCGGGCCCTGGGCAACCGCGTCTGGGACATCGATGGCTTCGAGTACGTCGACTTCGCGCTCGGGGACACCGGCGCCATGGCGGGGCACTCGCCGGCGGCGACCGTGGCCGCCATACAGCACCGCGTCGGCGCCTTGGGCGGCATCACCACGATGCTGCCGACCGAGGACGCAGAGTGGGTGGGGGCCGAGCTCACCCGCCGCTTCGGGCTCGAGCGCTGGAGCTTCTCGCTGACCGCCACTGACGCCAACCGCTGGGCCATCCGCCTCGTGCGGGCGCTGACCGGCCGGCCGAAGATCCTGTTCAACAGCTACTGCTACCACGGCAGCGTCGACGAGTCGCTGATCGTTGTGGGGCCTGACGGCGAGGGCATGAGCCGACCCGGCAACGTCGGCGGGCCGGTCGACGTCACCCTCACTTCGCGGGTCGCCGAGTTCAACGACCTCGAGGGTCTCGAACGTCAGCTCGCGCACGGCGACGTCGCGGCCGTGCTGATGGAGCCGGCGCTGACCAACATCGGGATCGTCCTGCCGGAGCCCGGCTATCTCGAGGGCGTCCGCGAGCTCACGCGCCGGTATGGCGTGCTGCTCATCAACGACGAGACCCACACCTTCTCGGCGGGGCCGGGTGGCGCGACAACAGCATGGGGGCTGGAGCCCGACATCCTTGTCATCGGCAAGTCGATCGCCGGCGGGATCCCCATGGGTGCCTACGGGCTGAGTGCCGAGCTCGCCGACCGCGCTCTCGCCCGAACCGACCTCGACCTCATCGACATGGGTGGAGTGGGCGGGACCCTGGCCGGTAACCCGCTCTCGGTCGCGGCCACCCGGGCCACGCTCGAGCACGTCCTGACCGATGACGCGTTTGTCCAGATGATCGACACCGCAACGTATTTCGCGGTCGGCGTGCAGTCCGTGATCGACCGATACTCCCTGCCCTGGTCCCTGAGCCAGCTCGGTGCGCGTGCGGAGTACCGCTTCGCCAACCCGGCCCCCCGCAACGGCACCGAGTCGGCGGGCAGCGCCGACGGCGAGCTCGAGGACCTCATCCACCTGTACCTGTTGAACCGTGGCGTCTTGCTGACGCCGTTCCACAACATGGCGCTGATGTCGCCGGCCACGACCAGAGCCGACGTCGACCTGCACCACGAGGTCTTCGGGTCGCTAATCGCCGAGCTCGTGGCTGGCTAGCGGCAGGCGGCGCTAGGGTCGGGCGCATGACTCTTTCGGACAAGGCCGCCACGTTCCTGAAGCTGCACACCGACCCCGAGCTGTTGGTGCTGGTCAACGTCTGGGACGCCGTGAGCGCCAAGGTCGTCGCCGACTCGCCTGGCTGCCATGCTCTGGCCACTGCGAGTCATTCGATCGCCGCCTCCTTTGGCTACCCGGACGGCGAGAAGATCCCGCTGGACCTGATGATCGACGCCATCGGGCGCATCGTTGCGGCCGTGGACCTGCCGGTCAGCGCAGACCTGGAGTCCGGGTATGGCGACGTGGCCGGCACCGTGCGCCGGGCAATTGGTGTCGGAGCGGTTGGCGCCAATCTGGAGGATGGGATGAGGCCGTTGGGCGAGTCGGTGGCCGCGGTCGCCGCGGCAGTCAAGGCCGGTGACGGGGAGGGCATCTCGTTCGTGCTGAATGCCCGCACGGACGCGTTCCTCAAGGCAGGGGACCGCGACCGCGAAGAGGTTGTGCTCGATGCGATCGAGCGCGGCCGGGCGTTCCTCGACGCCGGCGCTGCATGCGTGTTCGTCCCCGGACGCCTCGACGCGACCACGGTCGAGCGCCTCGTCGCCGGGATCGGCGAGCGCAAGGTGAGCATGATCGGCACACCGGGGTCTGTGCCCTCCCCCGAGCTCCAGCGACTCGGCATCGCGCGGTTGTCGTTTGGCCCGTGGACCCAGCGGGCCGTGCTCACGGCGCTGCAGGATCTCAGCGGCGCGCTCCACGCCGGCGGGGCACTGCCCGAGGGGATCCGACCACTGAACTGAGCGCCATACCGAGCATCTTCGAGATCTGAGCCGAGCGCGTCGATGCGCCTCGCGTCCGGCTCGCTTCGGGACACGGAGGGCAGTTATTGAGGTCGCTGTCAGGAGGAGGGTACTAGGAGGGGGATAATAGGGACATGCCCCCCTCCGCGCCCAGGCGGCGTCTGCCAGGTAGTCCCTTCAATGCGGCACGCGATGCGATCCCGCCGGACGAGGTGTTCTGCGTGGGCGACCGCGTAGCGCACGACCGCCATGGTCTGGGCCGCATCATCTCGGTCAGCGGAACTGTTGCCGTGGACGCCGACTTCGGGTCTGGCTCGCGACGCGTGGCCACACCGACCCAGAAGATGCACAAGCTCTGATCCACGTTTGACCCGTAGCGCTTGGCCTGAGCTCCACTGCTCATCGGACGGCGCTCCGGCGGTCCGCACGGTGCTCGCACACCTCTGAGCCGATCCGACATGATGGGCGCATGAGTCTTGCTGACGGGCTGGCGCTGAACGTTCTCGGGGGACCACTGGAGGAATGCGGCACGGACCCGATGACCGGGTTCTACCGCGATGGGTGCTGCGGCACGGGGCAGCAGGATGTGGGCAGCCACACCGTATGCGCGGTCGTCACCGCCGATTTCCTGGCTCACCAACAAAGCGTCGGCAACGACCTCTCGACCCCGCGACCCGAGTACGCCTTCCCCGGCCTGCAGCCCGGTGACCGCTGGTGTGTTGTCGCCATTCGCTGGATGCAGGCCTACCTGGACGGCGTGGCAGCCCCTGTGGTTCTGGCCTCCACACACGAGCGGGCCCTGGACGTCATACCGCTGAAAGCTTTGCAGGAGAACGCGATTGACGTCCCGGCCGACCCGGGCAACCTCATCTGAGCAAGGACAAGCCCATCTGATCAAGGACGGCGCGGATGGACGACGACTACCTGGACCTCAACCGTGCGAGCTGGGACGAGCGGGCCCCGGCGCACGCGGCCTCGCCCGACTACAACGTCCAGGGCTTCGTGGACGACCCGGCGTACATCGGCGGCGTGGTGCAGTTCGACCGCTCCCTGCTTGGTGACCTGTGGGGCCTGCGCGGCGTTCATCTGCAGTGCCATATCGGCACCGACACCGTTGGCCTGTCACGGCTCGGTGCCCGGATGACCGGGCTCGACTTCTCGTCGGCGGCGATCGAGCAGGCGCGAGCCTTGGTCGCACGGTCCGGGGATGACGTGAGCTTCGTCGAGTCCGATGTGTACGACGCGTCCTCAGCCCTGGGCGGCGAGAAGTTCGACCTCGTCTTCACCGGCATCGGGGCACTGTGCTGGCTGCCGAGCATCTCTCGCTGGGCGGCCACCGTCTCGGCTCTGCTCAAGCCTGGCGGTCGGTTGTTCATCCGTGAGGGTCACCCGATGCTGTGGTCGCTCGCCGACTCGCGCCCGGATGGCCTCCTCGTTGTTGACTTTCCGTACTTCGAGCGGGACGAAGCGACGGTGTGGGACGAGGGTGGCACCTATGTCGAGACCGACGTGGTCTTCACGGCAAACACGACCCATTCGTGGAACCACGGACTTGGCGAGATCGTGACGGCACTGGTCGCCGAGGGCATGCAGATCACCGGTCTGGTGGAGCACGACAGCGTCCCCTGGGAGGCCCTTCCGGGGCAGATGACCACGGACGAGCGCGGGGAGTGGCGGCTCACCGATCGGCCCTGGCGACTGGCCGCGAGCTACACCCTCCAGGCGGTCAAGCTGCCCTGACGCTGCGGCATGATTCCAGGTGCCAAACCTAGGGACGGTGCGGTGGACCAGGTGCCAAACCTAGGGACGGTGCGGTGGACCAGGTGCCAAACCTAGGGAGTCGGGTGGTGTTGTGGTTGGCCTAGCACAGTTTGGGTGCCGAATTACGTTTATGCACAGGGCAGTTCGCGCGGGGGTCGGTGGATTCGGAGCCGGGGGTGTGTCGGTGGTCGGGTCTAGGTTCTTGTCATGGGACAGACTCCGACGATCGAGCAACGCCGTGCCGGCGTGGCCGCGGCGTCCTCGCTTTTGGCCGGGTTGGGGGACGCGGTGGTCTCGGTCGGCAACGCCGAGCTGGGGCCGTTCTTGCGTGAGGTCGATGACCTG
>DATCQG010000075.1:0-3069 GCA_036569625.1 Dermatophilaceae bacterium
CTCGCAGGGACAGCACCTGACCGCGCACGATACGGGCCACGGATGCCCAGCTGAAGAACCCGATGACCAGGATGGTGATCGTCAGGCTCGGCCCGGTGATCGACACGAGGGCGATGGCCACGAGCAGGAAGGGCATGGTCAGAGCCACGTCAACCAGGCGAGCCAGCAGTGTGTCGACGATGCCACCGAAGAAACCGGCGGCGAGCCCGATGACCACTCCGATCGTCACGGCGATGCCCGTGGAGACGACACCGACGAGTAGCGAGACCCGGGCGCCGTACGCGATCCGGACGAGGATGTCGCGGCCCAGATCGTCCGTGCCCAGCAAGAACTGGCCCGTGGGGCCCTTGGGCAGGCCGTCGGGCGTCAGCCCGATCTGGCGGTACTGCTCGTTGGGCGGGTGGCCGGTCAGTGCGGTGACGAGTGGCGCGAAGATCGCCATCAGAATGATGAGAGCGATGACGACGAGCGAGATCATGGCGACGCGATCGCGTCGCAGTCTCTGCCACCCGAGCAACCAGGGACTGCGTCCCTCGATCGCCTTGCCCTCAGGGGTGCTCGGCACCGCTCCGCTCTCGTCAACCGCCTTCGCGGCAGAGACCATGCCGGTCGGGTCGAGGCTGCTCACTGAGTGCCTCCTGTGCTGGTCTCGTGCCCTTGGGTTGGGGCCATGACAATCTCCGAGTCCTCGATCTGGGGTCTCGACAACGACATATCCTCGCCGGCACCAAGAGGATGGAGGCAGGCGGTCAGGTGCTCGGCCCCATCGTCAAGAACCTGTTCGAGCACTGGATCGGTCCGGACGCAGTCCGCCCGTGCCTTGGGGCATCGGGTGTGGAACCGGCAACCGGTCGGTGGGTTGGTAGGTGAAGGGATCTCGCCGACCAGCAGGATTCGTTCGCGGTTGTCGGCCGCATCCGGGTCGGCGACCGGTAGGGCCGAGAGCAGAGCACGCGTGTAAGGGTGGCGGGCTTTCTCGAACAGATCCGCCGTCGGCGCGACCTCGACGATGTGACCGAGATACATGACGGCGATCCGGTCGCTGACGTGCCGGACCACCGAAAGGTCGTGCGAGATGAATATGTAGGTCAGCCCGAAGTCATCCTGCAGGTCCTTGAGCATGTTGATGATCTGGGCCTGGACAGATACATCGAGGGCAGACACCGGCTCATCGCAGATGACCATCCGGGGACGGAGCGCCAAGGCACGCGCGGTGCCGATGCGCTGTCGTTGACCGCCAGAGAAGTCCGAAGGAAAGCGGTTGTAGTGCTCGGGGTTGAGCCCGACCCGCTCCATCAGATCCTGGACCTTCTTCTTCCGCTCAGCGCGGGAGTCGATGCCATGGATGGCGAAGGGGTCGCCGATGATGGAGCCGACCCGCCGGCGGGGGTTCAGGGAGCCGTAGGGGTCCTGGAAGATCATCTGGATCTCGCTGCGCAGGGGGCGCATCCCGCGCCGCGACAGATGGCTGATGTCCTTGCCGTCATAGATGATCGAGCCGCCGGTGAGGTCGTAG
The DNA here is from genome assembly GCA_036569625.1 of Dermatophilaceae bacterium. Lineage (GTDB taxonomy): Bacteria > Actinomycetota > Actinomycetes > Actinomycetales > Dermatophilaceae > UBA4719. The sequence continues at coordinate 1,517 of DATCQG010000075.1, forward strand.
AGCCGTGCGATGCACCGCGCCAGCGTGGACTTGCCGCAGCCGGTTTCTCCGACCAGACCCAGCGTCTCGCCGGGAAGCACCTCCAGCGATACGTCGTCCACCGCGTGCACGAACTCATGCCCGCGGCTGAAGAGCTTGCTGCTGCGTACCGGGAAGGACTTGGTGACATGTTCCAGCCGCAGGAGCGGGTCGTCGCCCGGGCTGACCAGCGCAGGCGAGGGCGGGCTCCCCGGGGTGGCTGAGCCCTCGCTCTCGCTCATCCTGTTGCCTCCTGCTTATCTGATGCCGCACGCTGGCTCTCGCGGACGGACTCCTCCGCCGAAAGCCAGCAGGCGGACTGGTGATCCTCGTCCTGGTAGACGGTGGTCAATGGTGGGACCTCCACCTTGCACTTGTCGAACGCATAGCGGCAACGGGCCGCGAACGGACACCCCTTGGGCAGGCGGATCAGGCTGGGCGGAGATCCGGCGATGGGAGTGAGCCGTTCACCCGGTTTGCCCTGTGCCGGAAGGGAGGCGAGAAGGCCTTCGGTGTAGGGGTGATGGTGACGGTAGAAAAGGGTGCGGCGAGGCGCGCGTTCCATGACCTTACCGGCATACATCACCACGACCTCGTCGGACATCTCGGCAACGACGCCGAGGTCGTGGGTGATCAGGATGATCGCCGTGCCGAACTCCTGCTGCAGGGTCTTCATGACGCCCAGCACCTGGGCCTGGACGGTCACGTCCAGTGCCGTGGTGGGCTCGTCGGCGATGAGAAGGGCCGGATCGAGGGCCATCGCCATTGCGATCATGACCCGTTGGCGCATTCCTCCGGAGAACTGGTGCGGGTAGTCGTCGATCCGGGACTCGGCGCGCGGGATGCCCACCAGCGACAAGAGGTGAGCTGCCCGCTGACGGGCCGCGGCCTTGGAGGTCGAGTGGTCGTGGGCCTTGATCATCTCAACGATCTGCCAGCCCACGGTGTAGTACGGATGGAGGCTGGAGAGCGGGTCCTGGAAGATCATGCCGATCTCGGCTCCACGGACCCGACGCAGGGTCCGGGCGTCCGCGCCGATCAGCTCGGCGCCGTCGAAGAGGGCGGAGCCGGAGATCCGCGCGCCGCGGGTCAGACCGGCGATGGTCTGGGTGGCGACGCTCTTGCCTGACCCGGACTCGCCGACGATGGCCAACGTGGTGCCCTTCGCGACGTCGAACGACAGCCCCCGAACGGCGCGAACCACGCCGTCGGGGGTGTCGAACTCCACCTGGAGGTCACGGACCTCTAGTAGTGCCATATGGGTCGAATCAACCGCCTTGCTTGTCCTTGTCGATCCAGACGTTCGTCGGGTCGAACTGCTGGATGGCCGGGAGGTAGATCGTGTTGTGCACCTGTGCGGCGTGGTAGTTGGCCTGCAGAGGGTTGGTGATCGGGAAGATCGCCGCATCCTGCATGACCTGCTTGTCAGCAGCAGCCCAGAGGCTCTTCGCCGCGTCCCCGGTGGGCGCGTTGACCGCTGCGGTGATCGCCGCGTTGGCGGCAGGGCTGTCATAGAGCCCGTAGTTGCTGCCTAC
>DATCQG010000076.1:0-5119 GCA_036569625.1 Dermatophilaceae bacterium
TGCCTCCTGGATGACCCGGATCACCTGGACCTCGCACCGCGGCGACAGGGACAGCTCGTGGTCCAGGTCGCTCTCCAGCGACGTCTCGATCCCGCACTGCTTGCTGTACTTGACCAGGAACGTCTTCAGGATGTCGAGCAGCCCCTGTGCGCCCCTGCTTGACGCTGACAGACCGAGGATTGCCTCGCGGACGTCGCGGTAGGCCTCCTCGCAGATGTCTGCCAGGTCGGCCAGCTCGACCTCGATCGCGGGGTTGTCCTTGACCTCTTTGCGTGTGTCGAGTGCCCGCAGGCGCAGATGGGTCACACCCAGCACCTGCGCGAGGCTGTCGTGCATCTCTCGGGCGATCCGCTCACGCTCGGCCAGGACCGCGCGCTGGCGTCCGCTCTCGCGCATCCGGACGCTCGTGATGGCGATCGCGGCGAGTCCTGAAAGGGCCACGAGGAAGGTCCTGTCGAGCTCGGTGAAGGGGGTTTCGGATCTCCGGCCGATCCACAGCTCTCCCAGCTTCGCTGTCGGGCCGAGAATCGGGATGGCCATGTTCGTCATCCACTCCGGCGAGGAGCGGAGGGGGCAGGGGACGTCGTGCCCGTGGACGTTGCTGCGCAACCCATCCTCGGACGTAATACAGACGGGCCCATCACCGAAGGAGGCTGGTCCGCCGAGCGTCCCTGCGAACTGGACGGATCGAGAGGTCTGCTCGTTGAGGCACAGGACTGCCTCATCGCTGCCCATGAGGTCATGCGCGTGACCAACTACGGACCCGAGGATGTCAATAGGGGTGCTCTGGTTGGAGATCTGCAGGAGTATGTCGTGGAAGGCGTGGCCCTCGTGGTTCTTGCGCTCGAGGTCGGCAAAGAGCTGAGCGAGCTGGATCGCGCTGGCCAGCTGAAGGCCGATGTTCTGGAGCGTGCCCGAGGCGAGGCGGTCGGTCGCGCCGGCGCCGACCGGGAGCCAGATCTGCATCCGGCCAACCGTCACCGCCCCCGTCGAGAGAGCGAAGTCGATGACGGGTGCGTCGGAGCCACCGGGGTCGTCCGGCACGAGCAGGGCCGACCCGGGGACCGCAAGCAGCTGCCTGGTCGCGTCCGCCCCCTCCGAGGATCGGTCGGTTCCGCTGAAGATGGTGACTGATGCCCTTGTGGCTCCGCTGGTGGCGAGCAGGCTCTCGAGGGCCACGTCGACGATCCGGTTGACACCGACTTCGCCCTGCACTGCCCTGGACAGGGCGTTGGTGGCGGCCAGCTCATGGTTCTGTCTGACGACCTGTCGCTGCGCGCGATCGATGAACCGGAACATCACCAGGCCGAAGACCAGGATCGAGGCAACAGTGACCGCAACGAAGATGGCGTGGTAGCCGTCCCAGTACCCCTCGAGATGCCGGTCCCGCGCCTCGATCCGGTAATGAAGGAGCTCCAGGCCAAGGATGAAGGCAACCGGCAGTAGGACACTCATGATCTTGAGGCGGCGATCAACCCATCCGTAGGCCCAGCGCTCGGACGCCCGAGTGGACGTCTTGCGTGCGGATCTGGGTGTCGCGTCCCTCGCGGACTGATGCGCCTTTTGCTGGGATCTGGACGGCTCGCTCGTTGCTTCAGAGGGCGTGGTCGAGATGCTGCCGTCTGTCCCCAACACTGATGCTGCCTCCTCGATCCCTCGGAGGACAATGGGTTGTTGTCGGGAGGGTTACCCCATAGGGTCGCACGCTTTGCTGCAAGACCCGCATTCACGGTCCGGCCGACGCAGCCCGCAACTGCGGGCTCGGCGAAACAACAGAGGACGGGACCAAGGTCCCAAGGCAAGCCTTACCTCATCATCTAAGGTCACAGTCATGACGTTGCGAGAGAGTCCGCCCGGTGCAGAGCTGCGTGTGACGGGAGTCCGTCTGCCCCCCGCAGCCGCCTTCCGCCTGAACGAGATGGGCATCCGGCTCGGGACGCTCGCCCACATCACCCAGGAGGCGGCCTTCGGCGGACGCGTCCTCGCCGTTGCCGGGTCCCGGTTCGCCCTCGACGGCGGGACGGCGGCCCTGATCGACGTCGAGCACGTCAATCGCCGCGGATGAGCTGTCACGGCACTTCCACAACGCCCGATCCCGGCCGGTCCGCAACAGCCACGCTGCCGGACATGCTGCGCGTCCTGCTGGTCGGCGGACCCAATGTGGGCAAGTCCACCCTGTTCAACGCCCTGACCGGCGCACGGCAGCGCACCATGAACGCTCCAGGCACCACCGTGGAGCTCACGACCGGAACCTGGCGCACCGCCTCGTCCGATTCCGACGGTCCGGCCACCGAGCGGGCGATCGTTGACCTACCTGGCACCTACAGCCTCCTGGCCCGCTCAGTCGACGAACAGGTCAGCGCCGACGCGGTGCGGGAGCTCGCCCAGAGCGCCAGCCAGGACATCGGCCGGCCGGGGGTTGTCGTTGTCGTACTGGACGCCACCGCACTGACCCGATCCCTCTACCTGCTCGCCCAGGTTGCCGAGACGGGCGTGCCGCTCGTCGTCGCCCTGACCATGCTGGATCTCCTTGCCAGTGCTGCGGATTCACCCATCGCGACCGTGCCGCCGGACGCTCTGGCGGCTGCGCTCGGCGCCATCCTCGGCGTACCCGTCGTCCCCGTGTACGCCCGCAACCGGACCGACGTCGGCCAGCGCGATCTGGCACGCGCCGTCGACGACGTCGCCGCGATCCCGAGGCACCTGATCGGTATCAGCGCGGTGCCCAACGGTGCGGTGCCCGACGACGCGGTCCCCGACCTTGCCCGCGAAGTCGCCCACGCCGAAACGGTTTTCGCCTGGGTCGAGCAGGTGATCGAGCAGGTCAGGACGCGCCTCGCGCCGGAGTCTGATCACCAGACCCCGACCGCCCATGGGCGGCGGCTGCACCGCACCTTCTCCGATCGCGTCGACACCGTCCTGCTCAACCCGTGGGCCGGCATACCCGTGTTCCTGGCGGTCGTGTGGCTGCTCTTCGAGCTCACGACCAAGTTCGCGGCGCCGCTTCAGGGCCTGATCGCCCAGCTGGTCAACGGGCCCATGGCGGCAGCGGTCACCTGGCTGCTCGGACTGGTCGGCCTGGACCACGGCTGGTTGCAGGGGCTGCTGGTCGACGGACTTCTCGTCGGCGTCGGCACCGTTCTGACGTTCCTGCCGGTGATGGCCGTGATGTTCGCGGCTCTGGGGGTTCTCGAGGACTCCGGGTACCTGGCACGGGCCGCCTTCGTGGCCGACCGCGCGATGCGTTCCATCGGCCTGGACGGCCGGGCGCTGCTGCCCCTGATCATCGGCTTCGGCTGCAACCTGCCCGCCCTCGCTGCGACCCGGATCCTGCCCAACGCCCGACAGCGACTGCTGACCGGGCTGCTGATCCCGCTCACGTCCTGCTCGGCGCGGCTGACCGTCTACGTTCTGCTCGCGAGCGCGTTCTTCCCCGCCAACGCGGGCACGGTCATCTTCGCCATGTACCTGACCAGCGTGCTGCTGGTCCTTGGTGGCGGGCTGCTGCTGCGCCGTACCGCATTCCGCGACGTGCAGGCCGAGCCGCTGATCCTGGTGCTGCCGCCCTACCAGCGCCCGCACCTGCGCACCTTGGGGATGTCGGTCCGTCTGCGGGTCTGGTCCTTCATCGCCCGCGCTGGAAAGATCATCGTCATCACGATGTGCGCCGTGTGGCTGCTCATGGCGTTGCCCGTGACCGGCGGTCACTCCATCGGCAACGTGCCCGTGGACGACAGCGTGTACTCGCGGATCGCCTCGGGTATCGCCCCGGTTCTCACGCCGGCAGGCTTCGGCAACGACCACGCCGCCGCGGCGCTGATGACGGGCTTCGTGGCCAAGGAGGTCGTCGTCGGCTCCTTCGCGCAGTCGTATGCCGTCGCCAAGCCGGCCGACGCGTCAAAGGCGGGGAGCCTCGGTGAGCAGCTGCGCGGCTCGTTCGACCAGTCCTCCGGCGGTCACGGCGGCGCGGCGGCGCTCGCGTTCATGGTCTTCGTGCTCGCCTACACCCCTTGTGTTGCAGCCCTCGCCGAGCAGCGACGGCTCTTCGGATGGCGACCGACGGGGTCAGCCCTGCTGGCCCAGCTCGCCGGCGCGTGGGCCCTTGCGGTCCTCGTCTTCCAGATCGGGTCGCGGCTGTGAGCGCGTGGGCCAGCGTGCTCGATGACGTCGGCGCCCGGGGTGGCACCCCGGCCCAGGTTGCGTCCCGACTCGGGCTCTCGACATCCCTCGTTCAGGCGGTCCTCGACCATGCGGAGCGGCTGGGCGTGGTGGCCGTGGCCGGGCGCGGATGCGGCTCGGGGTGCCCGACCGGACCCGAGATGCCGAAGGGCTGTGCCGGGTGCCCGCTTACCTTGCCCTAGCCTTGACTAGGTCAAATGCCTGACGCCCGAAGGGAGCGGCCATGAACGTCGAGAGCGTTCTTCTCGAGATCGACCGCCTCGCGGGTGGTCGGCACGCTGACCACACGATCTCCGCTGAGATGCGCCGTGACCCGCGAACGCGCCATGTCTTCGTGGCGATCACCTGGCTGCTGGTCGTCGAGCTGGTGCTCGTGGTCGGCGCCCTGGCCGTGCCGGTGATGCTTCACCTGCGCGGCGACTCCGTCCCCTGGATCGTGTGGATGCGCCTGGCCATCGTGCTTGCCATGACCTCGACCTTGTTCTTCTTCGCGTGGCGGGCACAGGCTGGTTACTACTGGGCCTACTCAAGGCTCAGGCTCTTCAGCAAGATCTTCCCGGTCGTCGCCCTGGTGACAGCGGCCATCCCCGGGCTCTACCCGCTGTGGATGATCACGGAGCAGATCTGCTTCAGCCTGATCCTGCTCGGCATCGCCGAGTACCTCTCCACGGACCACATGCGTGAGGCCTATGCCAAGCCCTCTCGGGTGCCCAGAATCCCCAAGGGTGTCATCAGATAGTCACCGCCGGGCGCGGGGCGGGACCAAGGTCTCTGTGCCAGAACAAGATCGGCTGTGATGCTGATCAAGACACTTGAGGTCAGACCTTTGGTGAGAAGAGGAGCACGATGCAAGCTCAACCAAAGGTTGTGATCGTCGGCGGCGGGATGAGCGGTCTGGCGACCGCGCACTACGTCCACGGCAGTCTCGGTGACGGGGTGC
>DATCQG010000077.1:0-3370 GCA_036569625.1 Dermatophilaceae bacterium
GGCTATTCACAGTTCGACGTGATGTCGGGCGCTGAACTTGATGTTCATGCCGCACGTCGGGCGGCACTGCGCAGGAGGATACGGGCTTTGTAGTGTTCGGCGTTGCGGTACCCCCGGCCGGTGCGCTTTAGCCTCGATCCACCGATGTTGATGGTGGGGTGGGTGGGTCGTGACGCGAGAATGCCCTTACGTACTGGGAGAATTGGACTTATCGAAGGTCCCAATTCAACCAGCCGGAAGGGCATCCCGTAGATGCAACTTTCTCACACTCACCCGGTCAGGTCAGCAGTGTTCGACGACCCGAATCTTGTGTCGTCAGCCGGACTGGTCCCGATGCTGGCTCTTGCCCGGTCAGCGGGCCTTACGAAGTTGGCCGATCAGCATCTGAGCGTGCCCACCGACAAGGGCGCTAACCCCGGCTTGAAGGTCTCCTCGCTGGTGGCCGGGATGGTCGCCGGCGCGGACAGCATCGAGGACATGGCGGTGCTGCGCCACGGCGGGATGGGCAAGGTCTTCACCAGCGCGTACGCGCCCTCGACGCTGGGCTCGTTCCTGCGTTCGTTCACCTTCGGCCACGTCCGCCAGCTCGACGCCGTGTCCGCCAGGTTCCTGAGCGGTCTGGCTGCCACGACTCCGGTGGTGGCCGGGATCGACGACCAGGTGATGGTCGATATCGACGACACCATCATCGAGGTCCACGGCTACGCCAAGCAGGGCTCTGGTTACGGATACTCCGGGGTCCGTGGCCTGAACGCGATACTGGCCACGCTCACCACCAAGACAGGGGCGCCGGTGATCGTTGCCCAACGACTGCGCAAGGGATCGTGTGGCTCACCTCGAGGCGCCAAACGCCTGGTCACCGACGCGTTGGCCACGGTCAGGAAACTGCGCACCGGCCCGGGAGCTCCCAAGGTCTTGCTGCGCGCGGACTCGGCGTTCTACGGACACGGCCCGGTCGGCGCCGCGGTCCGCGCCGGCGCGCAGGTCTCGGTCACGGTCCGGCTCGACCCAACGGTGAAAGCGGCCATCGCCGCCATCCCCAATGACGCGTGGCAGACCATCGAGTACACGAACGCGGTCTTCGACCAAACCAGCCAGGCGTGGATCTCGGCCGCGGAGGTCGCCGAGATCCCGTTCACCGCGTTCGCCGCACAGAAGAAGGCCAACCAGATACCCGGGCGCCTCGTCGTACGCCGGATCCCCGACCTCAACCCCCACCCCGGGCAGGCAACCCTGTTCGAGACCTGGCGGTTCCACGCGTTCTTCACCACCAGCACCCTGGACACCGTGACCGCGGACAAGACCCACCGCGGTCACGCGATCATCGAACAAGTCCACGCCGACCTGAAGAACTCAGCCCTGGCCCACCTGCCCAGCGGCAAGTTCACCGCGAACGCCGCCTGGCTCGTCCTGGCGGTGATGGCGTTCAACCTCACCCGCGCCGCAGCAACCCTGGCCGGCCCGGCGATGGGCAAGGCCACCACCGCCACCATCCGCCGCAAGCTCGTTCACGTACCGGCCAGGATCGCGTCCTCGGCCCGGCGCCTGACACTGCACCTGCCGCGTGCATGGCCCTGGGAAAACGCGTGGACCACGCTCTTCACCGGCTTGTGCGCACCCCCACCGGTCACGACGACCTGACCACCCCGCCCCACAAGGCCTGACGAAGAAGCAGTGGAACACCACCGACAGCGAGGTCGGAGAATCAGTTTCGCCCAGTCACACAATCAACCGCTCAGGCCAGACGCGCCAGTGTCACCCAGCTCATCGGTGGATCGAGGCTAAGTCGCGGGCGTGTGAGCTACTGTCCCAGCGCGTCATTCCGCCGCCTATGACTGGCGCCGTATTCACTCTCCAACGCCGCAGCGAAATGCCCTGACCTGCCGCGATGGGTGTGCGTTCTTGTCCGGTGATGGATCCCCGACCGGGGCCGTCCAGGAGCCGCAAACTTCGCGCGCAGCCGATGTGCGGATGGACGTACTGCGCGCCGCGACCGCGCCGGTCAGTAGTCGAAATGCAGGTTCTGCGGCTACCGGCTTCGGGGCTTTTCGCAACCATGCTTCGGCCAGCAGACTGTAGAGGAGGTCCGGAAGGACTGTTCGGACTGTCCCGGCCACCTGAATAGTGATCTGGGGATCGCGAGCGTCACCCCCACTGGCGCACGCAGATAGGTGGCCTTCGCGATCAGCCGGAGCCGCTTCCAGGGCGAGCCACCCACGCCTCGAACGCCGCAACAGCCTCGGGGGGCCCGGTCAGCTCCACGTGCGCGGCCTCGCGCCGGCCACTGACGTACAACAGCAGCTCCACTGGGTCCCCGGTGAGTGACACCCCCTCGGCCCGCTTCTTCACGACCTCGGTGTCGCCGTCTGGGACCGAGAGCGTCACCCCGACCGGCGCACGCAGATAGGTCACCTTCCCCATCAGCCGCAGCCGCTTCCAGATCGAGCGGACCTCGGCCGGCGCCAGCACCCGCGGCGACAACGGCGTATCCCCGCCGCGCCGCACGTCCTCGATGTGGATCACATACTCGATGAAGTTGAGGCTCTCGTCCGCCCAGCTCATCGGCGACCAACGAGGCGCGCCTTTCTGGAACTGAGTCACGAGCGCCTCGTAGCCCTCGTCGGACCGGGCAGCCTTGACCAGTCGCCCCATGTACTTCTCCTGGCCAGGCTCGCGGCGCCCGACCATATCCCCGATGGCGGCCCACAAGGGACCCTGCTCGCGCTGCACGAGATGGGCCAGCAGGTGCCGCGTGGTCCAGCCCTCGCACAGCGTCGGCGCGTCCGGGTCGGTGCTCCGGAACACATCGGCGAACGCTTGTCGTTCGGCATCTACAGGCATGTGGCATCTCTTTGGTCGAGTTCCGGCGGCGGTGGCCGGCCCGCCTTCAGTGTGCTGCGAATCGGCAGATGGACAAGTGAACCCGTGCATGATGAAGGCGGGACCCCACACTAACCCGGCTGCACCAGCCCGCCACCGACCACCGTCACGACCACGGGGGAACGACCGCAAAGCCCTGCAGCTGAGCGCCACTCTGCCCGTGCGCGAGGAGGTCATCGCGGGGACGCCGAATCTGGATGCCGCGGTCTCGAGCTCCCGAACGCGCGACGACCGCGTGCTCTCTGGGACCCGGGTGGTCGTGTACGTGATCGTGTCCTTCCTCGTGCTCGCCTTCGCCGCGCTGTATCGCTGACGGGCGCCCGGTCAGCGTTCGGCAATCAGGACGGCGGACGGTCGGCAAACACGACCTCACAAGTAGCCGATGTGCGATTTGCGGGTGAGCCTTGGCTCGGATGCCCCCGATCATCGTTTCCTATCGGATAGGTCGAGCCCGTCTATGGCTCTGCGCAGCGGGCTAGGCCTTCAGCGT
>DATCQG010000078.1:0-16451 GCA_036569625.1 Dermatophilaceae bacterium
CACCGCACCGGCCGCACCGGCCCACAGGCTCCACCAGAACGCGGTGGCCCAAGGGGAGGTCAGGAAGTCCTTGCCGGTCCAGAGCTGGTGCGGCAACGCCAGACCCACCCCCAGGTAGGCGTACAGGTGCAGCAGGTGCCATGACTCGTACCGCAACCGCTTGCGGGCGGCCTTGATCGAGGTCAGCGGCACCATCACCAGGGCCAGGGTCCCGGCGATCGCCAGCAGCATCCCGGGGTAGTCGAGCACGAAGGCCACGATGGTGCCCCACAGGCCCTTGGTTGAGGCGGCGGCATACCCGGCGGTGATGGTCACAATGTGGACCACCATCAGGTTGAACGAGGTGAAACCCACCAGGCGGTGCCGCCGGGCCAGCTCATCCTGGCCGTAGGACTGCTCCACCAACGGGATCCGCGCCATCAACAGCACCTGGATCAGCAACAGGTCCGAGGCCACCAGGCCGGTCAACCGACCGACACTGGTCAACGCGGCACCCAGGCTCGACAGCCCCTGGACCCCGCCGCCGGCCACCCACAGCGCCACGACCACCAGCATCGAGGACCACGCGAACACCCCGGACGCGTCCCGCCACCACCGGGGCACCCCCGGGCGTCGTACAGAGGCGTGTCGGCCAGACGTCCGGGGCGGCGAGCCCAAGGTCGCCGGCATCGACGGCCGTGACAGCACGTCCAGTGAGGTGTTCATGTGTTCAAGGGTGGCCGCAGAACTTTGGCGATTCCTTTGAGTCTGCTGCTCAGGTCAGTCCGGGTCAGCTGCTCAGGTCGACCTGACAGCTTCGGGACACACGAGCTCTCTTCAGTCGAGGGCCACCGAGGGGATGGTCCGGGGGTCACGGAGCGTGCCGGAGATCGGCCGGCTGAGCCAGTCGTCGAGCTCGGCGGCGGGGACCGGCCCGCACATGTAGTAGCCCTGAGCCTGGTCGCAGCCCAGACGGATGAGCTCGGCGTACGCGATGTCGTTCTCGACCCCTTCGGCGACGATTCTCAGGTCGAGGCCGTGCGCAAAGCTGATGGTGGAGGCGACCAGCGCGGCGGCGCGGGGGTCGTCGACCATCGGAAGGATGAAGGAGCGGTCCAGCTTGAGCTCGTCGATGGGCAGGTCGCGCAGGTAGGACAGTGAGCTGTACCCGGTGCCGAAGTCGTCCACGGAGATCTGAACCCCGTGGCCGCGCAGCCTGGTCAGGACGCTCTTGGCCCGGTCCCGGTCGGCCATCAGGAAGTCCTCGGTGATCTCCAGCTGCAGCGCGCTCGGCGGCAGGCCCCGGGCGGCGAGCAGGGCCGCCACCTGTTCGGGCAGCTCGGTGTCGACCATGGAGCTGGCCGAGAGGTTGACCGCGATGGTCAGTGGTTGCCCCTGTGCGCGCCACACCGCGGCCTGGTCCAGGGCGATCTCGAGCACGACCATGGTCATGGCGTGGATCAGGCCCGCTTCTTCGACCAGGTCCAGGAAGGCGTCAGGGTAGAGCAGCCCGCGAGTGGGATGGTTCCAACGCACGAGCGTCTCCACGCTGTTGACCTCGCCGGTGCGCAGGTCGACCTTGGGCTGGTAGTGCAGAACGAGCTGGTCGTCGCTCATGGCCGTCCGCAGTTCCTCGACCTTGCGAAGGCGGGTGGCAAAGTCATCGTCGTCGGCGTCGCCGTACACGTGGTGACCGCAGGCGGAGACCTTGGCCTTGTACATGGCGACATCTGCCTTGCGCAGCAGGGTGGGGAGGTCGCGTCCGTCGTCCGGGAAGAGGGCGATGCCGATGCTGACGGAGCTGTGCACCGCGTTGTCGTCCAGGTCGAACGGGTCGTTCAGTGCCGCGCAGAGCCTTCCGGCCACCTCCACGGCGTGGCCGTGGAGGGCGTCCTGGAGCAGGACCGCGAACTCGTCCCCACCCAGTCTCACCAGGAGGTCTCCGCCACGAAGGCGCTGGCTCAGGCGAGCACCGACCTGGACCAACAGCTGGTCCCCGATGTCGTGGCCGAGGTTGTCGTTGACCGCCTTGAACCCGTTGAGGTCCATCATCAGCAGCGCCTGATGTTGATGCTGGGGGTCCGCCAGCCGCACCCCTGCCTGCAGATGCAGGGCCCGACGGTTGGGCAGGCCCGTGAGGTCGTCGGTGGTGACCTGGCGGCGAAGGTCCCCCATCCGCACGAGCTGGCGGAACCCCACCTGGGTGCGGGCGGCCGCCGCCAACAGGGTCACCCCGGCCAGGCCAACCGCCAGGGTCGAGAGGTGTGCCCGGCTGCTCACCAGAAGCACCCCCAGCCCGGCCGCGGTGGCCAGCGTGGGCACGACCAGGGCAGTCGGGCGAGCAGGTGCGGCAGCGATACTCTCCGGGCTCTCCTCGGGGACAGGCGACGTCTCCCGGCGCGCGATGCCGTCGACATACAGCGCGATGAGGGCTATTCCGATCGTCCATGCGGCATCCAGCGGTGAACCGACCACGTAGGTGTCCGCGGTCACCTGCAGCGCGTAGATCACGTCCGCCACTGCGTACAGCATCAGCCCAACCATCAACAGGGCCATTCGCTCGCCCCCGCGCACCCCGCGCACCGCAACCAGTCCAATGACGGTGGCGATGAACAGCAGGTCCAGCATCGGGTAGGCGACTGACACCACCGTGGCCGTCGACAGCGAACCGCTCAAGGCTGAGGCCAGCACCGGGTTGAGCACCACCGCCAGCACTGCTGCAGCGCCCAGCGAGCCCACCGCGGCGTCCAGCCAAACCGACCATGACTGCCCCCGCGTGTCCCGGCGGACGACCAGAGCCAGGGAAGCCAGCATCAGGGCGTAGAACAGCAGGTACCCCACGTCACCGGGGCAGGGGAACGGCGGCGACCACCCGCTGGTCAGAGGGGCGTAGTACGTGTCCCCGGCGGCCACCGCGGTCACTGCCGTTGCGGCGAGCAGGACCTCCCAGCGCCGAAGCCCGATACGTGAGAGCGCCAGCCAGCACACGGCAGCAGGAAGCCATGAGGTCAGCAGCGACAGCCAGACGTCCACGATGCGGTGAGAGACACCGCCCTGCAGCGCCAGACCACTGAGGTATGCCGCGATGCTCACGCCCATCGCCCATATCAGCCCACCACGCAAGCTCACCCGTGTGCTCAGCCGCATATCGTCACCCCCTCATGCCACATGCGCAGCATTCAGTGATCCCTTCGGCAGTTTGGCACGCCCAGAAGCGGAGTTGCGTAGAGAGATCGCAAAGAGTGGGTAAAGGATGCCGAAGGCGGCCGACGATCAGCCGTTTGACGGTTTGTCAGGCGACGGCGCAGCGGTCGCGTCCGGATTCCTTGCAGGAGTACATGGCGGCGTCGGCCACCAGGATCAGGTCCTGCGCGTTGTTGATGTTCTTGTCGGGCAGCCCGGACCCGCCGATGCTCACGGTGACGGGGATGCGCTGTCCGGCCTCGATGATCTCGGCCTCCGACACGGCGCGACGGACCCGTTCGGCCATCTGCACCAGATCATCGCGCCCGGCTCCGGGCAGGACGATGACGAACTCCTCGCCGCCGTATCGCATGAGCACGTCCCCCTCGCGCAGGACCTGCCGCAACGCAAACACCACGGTTTGCAGCACCCTGTCGCCAACGACGTGTCCGTAGGTGTCGTTGACGGCCTTGAAGTGGTCGAGGTCGAGCATCAGCACACCCAGGGGATCGCTGGACCGGATCGAGCGGCCGAACTCCTCCGTCAGCCGTTGCAGGCCGAACCGTCGGTTGTAGACACCGGTCAAGGGGTCCAGGGCCGAAACCCGCTGCAGGTCCTCGTGGTTCAAGTCCTGAAGAAGCCACCAAACACGCTAGCCGATGATCATCTTATGTAGATTACGGGTTCTGTTGGGTAGTTTGCCAGCGCATTGAGCCATCTGCCGCCGAACGGTCGCCGAAGTCACGGCCGAGGCACGGTGGTGGCGTCGCATCAACGAGCCGGGTTGGAGACGTACCACGATGGGACCGGCCCCGAGCGCTGGGCGCGGGGCCGGTCCTGTGAGTCGGGTTCAGACTGTTGTGGAGCTGGTGTAGCGCAGATAGGGCTTGACCACGTCAAGGTCTGGGAAGAGCTCTTTGGCCGCGTCGGTCGGGATATCGAGGTTGACAATCGCGCGGTCGCCGGGGCGCCAGTCGGCCGGTGTGGCGAATGGGCCGGACTCGTTGAGCTGTAGTGCGTCGAGGACACGCAGAATCTCGTCGAAGTTCCGGCCGACGCTCTTGGGGTAGGTGAGCATCAGCTTGATCAGGTTGTCGGGGCCGATGATGAACACCGAGCGCACCGAGCTGGCGTCACCCTCGCCGGGGTGGATCATGTCGTAAAGTTCGGCGACCTTCTTGTCCGGGTCAGCGATGATCGGGTACCCGATGGTGGTCTTGGAGACCTCTTCCACGTCCGGAATCCACGAGTTGTGGTCCTGCACCGAGTCCACCGAGAGTGCGATCACCTTCGTATTGCGCTTGTCCCACTCGTTGCTGAGCTGGCCGACGCGGCCGAGCTCGGTGGTGCACACCGGGGTGTAGTCGGCCGGGTGGCTGAAGAAGACCGCCCAGCTGTCGCCCTTCCAGTCCAGGAATGAGATCTCACCCTCGGTAGTGGGTGCGGTGAAATCGGGTGCTTTGTCACCCAAGTGCAGGGAAGCCATGGATTCGCTCCAGTCTCTTCACGCTCGTGTCGTGCCTTGTCCGTCGACAGTATCCCGAGGCTGTTCAAGGGGTTGCGGGCGTAGCCGCTTAGCTACTCAGGGTGTCTCCTGCGCTATTCGGATACCCCTTTGGGTATATTGCAGACCCGAATTCAGAGCACCTGTACGAGTTCAATCTGCGATGGGTACATGCAGGGCCTGCGGGATGGGTGTGGAGGCGGTGTGGAGATTGCGCTCGTCGGCTGGAAACGGTCGTTATTGGTGCCCTCGCGAGCGTCGGATCAGAGAGGATGAGGCAGGCCCACCGTGCTGGTCGTTGAGGATGAACGCGATATCAGGGAGGTGCTCCGCGAGATCCATGCCAAGGGACACCCCCCGGTTCTCGTCCTGACAGCACGAAGCTCCGTCGAAGACCGGATTCACGGCCTGCAGCTCGGCGCGGACGACTACGTCACCAAACCTTTCAGCCCAGCCGAGGTCGTCCTGCGCGTCCAGGCGGTCCTGCATCGCAGCGGCGGCCAACCTGGCCAGGGAGACCCGGTCACCTACGGCAAGGGGCGGTTGCGTATCGACGAGCCTCGGCACGAGGCGTGGCTGGACGGTCGCTCGCTCGACCTGACCCCTACCGAGTGGGACCTTCTACTTGCATGGGCACCCGGACGTGGCCGTGGCGCTCAGCTGCTGTCTCTTGACCGATCTGTGGAACCGGCTACCCGGTCCATGAGGGCAGCCCGTTTCGCCCGCCAGGCCGCCAGGTCGATCTCACCGCTGGCCAGCCGGCTGTTGAGGATCTCCATTGGCGAGTCACCGGCAGTGCTGGTCGTCTTGGTGCTGCCGGGGAGCAGCCGAGCGATCACCCACACGATCAGCCCAAGGATTAGGACCCAGAACGCGCCCGTGGCAACCCATCCGAGCGGTCCCATTTCGCCGCCAAACAAACCCATCACCTTGAGCTCCTCCTTCCCTTGCGTTCTACAGACTGACCGCCGAGAGGCTGATCGACCACGCAGTGGCTCAGCTGGTCAGGTGGTTTTGAACTTCTTTGAGTAGGTCGGCGTCCGACAGCCACATTGAGGGGTACTCGCCGTACCAGCGCTGCTTCCCGGTCTTGTCGATCAATACGAAACTGTGGCCGGGCAGGCCGGCGTGCATGCCCTTGCCGATGGTTCCGTACTCGGTGGACACGGTGCCGTCGTCGAGCAGGAAGGGTGTGCGTACGCCGTTAGCGGCCATATCAGCTGTGATCTGGTCCTTGGTGTTCATCACGATAGGCAGCACGGTCAGTCCTGCCGCGGCGAAGGCCGGGTCCTTCTCGATCTGGCTCATCTGGACCAGGCAGGCCTCGCAGCCAGCGCCCTCACTGAAGTAGAGCAAGACATTCTTGCCGCGCAGAGCCGCAAGGCTCACCTGAGTCCCGGAGGTGTCGGTGAGCGTGAAGTCAGGCGCGACCTTGGCCACGGAGGAAGTCTCCTGCCGCGACGTGAGCATCATCGCCGCGACAATCCCGACCACTGCCACGGTTACGCCCACCCAGGTGAGGCGTATCCGCAGCTTCCTCCGCCGGTCCTTCAACGCCTGGGCCGCTCGCAGCGCGTTGATGTGCTCGTGGCTCGTAGGGGCCGTTGTCTGTTTGCTGGTTCCTGTCGTCATCTCGGGGTCCTCACTTGTGGGCGGAGGGTAGTTCGGTGGCGTCCTGGTGGGAGGACGGGACTGCCTCGGATTGCGGGTCGTCCTTGGGCTCGAAGGGGGGCTCTCCCCTGCGGGGGCGGTCCCGAAGGGTGGCGTAGACAAACACGGCAGCCAACGCCAGGACGACGAGACCGAGGATGGCCTCGGGCACCGGCGCGGTCACCGTCTCGACCCACTTGAAGACCGAGGCGATGCGTTTGCCGAAGGCCACCTGGAACCCTGGGCCAGAGGTCATCTCCCCGCTGCCGGCCAGGTACATCACGAAGAGACCCATGACGGTGAACCCCGCCGCCACAACGAGATTGACGGTGTTGGTCGCGAGGATGTGGGTGCCCAGGTGCAGCCGGACAGGGCGCGCCTTCAGGAACTTGCGCTCGCCGAGGTGGAAGCGGTCCCATAGAAGCGCCATCACGAAAAGCGGGAACGCCATGCCGAAGACGTAGGCGAGGCCCAGGACCAGGCCGCCTGCGGGCGACCCGGACAGCGCAGAGAGGGTCATCACCCCGACCAGGACTGGGGCGCAGCAGCTGCTGGCGAGGCCGGAGAACACGCCCAAGGCGAAGAAGCTGGCGGAGTCCCCACGGCTGGTGTCCGGGGCCCGGACGAAGTTGGGCAGGCTGACCATCCGGCCGGACAGGGTGAACACGGCCAGGGCCAGCATGAGTGCCCCTCCGACGTAGTAGAGCGGCTGGTGGTAGTGGGCGATGGTCCCCGCGATCAGGCTTACCCCCAGGGTGATGGGGATCAGGATCACGCCTAGCCCGGCGGCGAAGATGAATGTCAGCGGAAGCAGCCGCCAGCGGCGGTTCTTGACGGCAACGGCCAGGTAGGACGGGGCCAGGAACACGATGCAGCAGGGCGCGAACAGTGCCACGCCGCCGGCGAAGAAGGCGGCCAGTACCGAGCCGGTGCTGAGCAGGTCACCCATGGGTCTCACCGCGGAAGTCCTTCGACAGCCGCTTCTCGAGCTTGCGCCGAGGGAGGCGCCCGGAACTGAAGTAGTGCCCGTCCAGTAGAACCAGTGGACTCATCGGGGCTCTGTGCTGATCCATCAGTGCCCGACCGGGCTTGTCGCTGATCGACAGAACCTGGATGGTCATCGGATAGGACTTCGCCAGTGTTGCCAGAGTGGACTTCGCGTCCTCACAGAGGTGGCACGCGGGTGCCTCCACCAATGTGACAGCAACTGCTGCACCGGTCCCTGGGGTCGGGGGGCCGTCACCGTCCAAGTCTTGCCACCCCGTAACGGGGGTCGTGTCAGCTCGAGTCATGCCTTCACGGTCCGCCAGGCACATAAGGGTCTTGGAAGGTTTTTGATGAAGGTCTTCTGAAGTTCTTGCCGAAGAGGGCCGAGCGACTCGGCCGATGAAGACACGCTGACGTTTCCGCCGGTCAGACGCTCAACCGTGCGGTCTCGTCGGCGCCTGGCGCCCGGGCTTCCACTTGTCGAGGCCTGCGCGGGTACTGGGTGAGGGCGATGAGTACGACGCCGGCTATGAGGCTCACCAGCGCCCAGAGCTGGGGTTGGGTCAGCCCGAGCAGGGCGGGTTCGTTGATGCGCAGGTACTCCACGAGGAACCGGGAGATCCCGCTCAGCGCGAGGTAGGCGCCAAAGACGGCCGGCGGCGTCCAGTGCTTGCCCAGTGCCCACAGGAGCGTGGCGATCGCGACGGCGGCCAGGGCCTCATACAGGGGGGTCGGGTGGACGGGCACGTTGGTGGGCACGACCCCGTTGGGGAAGGTCATCGCCCAGGGAACAGAGGTTGGTTTGCCGTAGGTGCCGTCACCGGAAAGCAGGCAGCCGAGCCGCCCGATGCCATAGGCGAGGGTGAGCGGGACAGCGGCGGCACCGGCGACCACGCCCAGCGGGAGCTGGTGGCGGCGCACGATGACCAGCGCAGCCACGATGCCGCCGATGAGGCCGCCATACCAGGTGAAGCCCATCCCGCCCAGGTGGTGCACATCGAATCTGGGCAGCTGCTCGAGCAGGTAGTAGATCTTGGCGCCGACGAAACCCCAGATCGTTGCCCACATCACCAGCGCGTACGCCGAGTCCCGCTTGAGACTCAACCGTTCCAAGGCGCGGGCGAGCAGGAAGGCGGCCATCAGGGCAGCCAGAGCCTTGCTCACGCCGTAGGACTGGATGTCGAAGCCAAAGACCGAGAAAAGGACTGGCCGCACGTGTCTCCTTCGTCCACGGGCACAGTCAGGGAACCGGGCGGCCCATCGGGTTCTGCGTCCTGAACCAAACGTGGGTCATCTCGACGAAGAACATCCCGGGGAAACGGTCAACGTTTGATGAAGACGCCACCTCCCACGGCTTGGGCTACGTCCCGCTGTCCGTTCTGAACTCCGAATCCCTGACACTGGGACCATGAGTCAACCGGCGGGCAAGCCATTTCCGAATCCTGCGTCGCCCAGCGGTCTTCGCGTTCTGGTTGTTGATGACGAAAGAGCGCTGGCCGACCTTGTGGGGTCTTACCTGACCAGGGATGGCTTTGAGGTGACGATGGCCCACGACGGGAGGCAGGCGATTGACCGGGCCCGCGATGTCGACCCCGACGTGATGGTGCTTGATCTGGGGTTGCCCGTGATCGACGGTGTCGAGGTGTGCCGCGTGGTGCGGACGTTCTCCGACTGCTACATCATCATGCTTACGGCGCGCACCGATGAGGTCGACAAGCTCATCGGGCTGTCGGTGGGGGCCGATGACTACCTCACCAAGCCGTTCAGTCCACGTGAGCTGCTGGCCCGGATCCATGCGATGCTTCGCCGC
Organism: Dermatophilaceae bacterium; assembly: GCA_036569625.1. Taxonomy (GTDB): domain Bacteria; phylum Actinomycetota; class Actinomycetes; order Actinomycetales; family Dermatophilaceae; genus UBA4719. The sequence continues at coordinate 9,114 of DATCQG010000078.1, forward strand.
CCCCGCACATCCACCACCACTGGGCAGGCCGCCCAGGAGGCCCCGCCGCGTGTGTTCGGGGCATTGATTGTCGATGTGGCCGCCCGCGCGGTCCAGCTTGACGGCCAGACCGTGGCGCTGACAAGGACCGAGTTCGACCTGCTGGAGACCCTTTCGGCCCGGCCCAAGATGGTCTTCTCACGGCGCCAGCTCATCGACGCCGTGTGGGACCAGACCTGGGTCGGGGACGAGCACCTGGTTGACGTTCACGTCGGGCACCTACGCAGGAAGCTTTTCGACGATCCCGGCTCACCTCAGTATGTGTGTACGGTCCGCGGCTTCGGCTACCGCATGGGTGACGGCACGTGAAGATGGGAGCCGGCGACCAAGCTCGTCGGCGTGGAGGCTTGGCCGGTCGCCTGCTGGTAGCCCAGACGCTCGTCCTGCTCACAGGCAGCCTCACCGCATGGCTGATTGCCATCGCTGTAGGTCCCACCCTGTTCCACGAGCACCTCTCCAGAGCCAACGTTGAGGCGAACTCTGCACTTAGTGTCCATGCCGAGAGGGCCTACCAAAGCGCCAACGCCATCTCCCTGTCATTGGCGTTGCTCACTGCGCTGGTCGTGGCGATGGCCGTCAACGTGTACATAGCGCGCCGGATTGGGCGATCTGTAGCCAGCATCGCCGGCGCAGCCAGCGAAGTTGCTGGCGGTCACTACGACGTGAGGGTTCCCGCACCGGGTCTCGGCGCCGAGTTCGACGCCTTGGCATTGGGGTTCAACCAGATGGCCGGCAGGCTGGGGTCGGTCGAGCGGACCCGGCGCAGGCTGCTGGCCGACCTCGGACACGAGATACGGACTCCGGTAGCGACGCTAGAGGCCTACCTCGAGGCGCTGGAGGACGGCGTCGCGACGTTGGACGCGGGGACAGTACAACTGCTGCGATCCCAGACCCGGCGGCTGGCACGGTTGTCCGAGGACATCAGCACCGTCTCTCGTACCGAGGAGGGACAGGTTCGGCTGGACCTACGCAATGTCAACCCGGAGTCACTGATATCGACTGCCGTCCGCTCTGTCGCCGAGGCTTACGAGTCGAAGGGGGTTCGACTTTCCACTGACATCGCCGCGGGGCTGCCCGAGCTTTCCCTGGATCTGGAACGGATGGGACAGGTTCTGGGCAACCTGCTGGACAACGCGTTACGGCATACCCCTGTGGGTGGGGCGGTCACGATCTCGGCCATAACATCTCGGCGAACCGGCGACGTCGTGCTATCCGTCGTAGACACCGGCGAGGGTATCCCTGCCGAGCACCTCGCCCATGTCTTCGAGCGCTTCTACCGGGTTGACACCGCTCGGGATCGGGCTCATGGAGGATCTGGCATCGGGCTTGCCATCGCCAAGGCTCTCGTCGAGGCCCACGGCGGGCAGCTCACCGCGACCAGTCCGGGGACCGGGCAGGGGTCCACATTTCGGATGCTCTTGCCGCGCGGATGAGGGGATCGGTGGGGCTGCTTGCCAGGTGGGGCAGTCGGGCAATGGTGTTCTCGTGTCCGGGTGACGCCCTGGGTGAGCCGCGGTCAGCCCTGCGGGGTGCCAGTGCCTCCGGTGCACTCCCCACCCGGTTCGGGTGACTGCGTGCCCGACTTGAACGTCTCGATAAAGGCTTTCAGACGGGGGTCGCTGGCGGAGGTGAGCCTCAGCTGAACTCCCCATACTGACGCGACGATCGGGGACGGCAGTCCTGGGTAGGGACTGACCAGTGCGTACGGCTGGCCGGAGACGTCGCTCAGGAGCGTGGCAAGCTCGGGGGCCGCTAGACCCGGACGGTAGGTGATCCACATGGCGCCATGTTCAAGGGAGTGAACCGCGTTCTCGTTCTGCACCGGGGTGGAGTAGACGCCGCAGTTCTGCCAGATGGACGAGTGCGCACCGCCGACGGGCGGAGTCTGGGGGTAGGTCACAGGGCCGGCCACATGGTCACGGGCCAGCCCGGAGTAGGTCTGCATACCGGTCAGCGCGACCTTGTTCGAAGTGGAAGACCCCGAGTCGCCCGAACCCACGACCGCCCATGAAGTACCGCCGACCAGCGCGACTGCAGTAACCGACGCGCCCACGATGACCGCGATACGTCGCCGGGCACCGCGTCGCTGCGCCTTCGCCACCGCCTCGAGTCGGGCGATCCGGGCGCTGTCGCGTTTCGTTTGTCTCCCGAACTTCTCGGTTCTTCTGGTCATTCACTCGCTCCAGTCAGTCAGGGTTCCGGCGTCGCCTCCCCTTCGGGGGTTGCCTCAGCTCAAGCCACGTCTTCATCCTTGGCCGGGTAAATGAGGGTATTGGGGGGTATTTCGTGAAGGTTTGCTCAAGATCGTCCTAGCGCCCGCGAGCAGCAATCGGCAGGGTGATCTCGAAGCTTGCGCCTGTGCCGGGTCCGTCACTGTGGGCTCGGAGCTGTCCGTGGTGGGCCTCGATGATCGCCTTGGCGATGGTCAGCCCGATACCGCTTCCGGCGCCGCTCACGGTCCGCGAGCTATCGCCCCGGTAGAAGCGCTCGAACAGCTTCGTGGCTACAAGGGGGTCGAAGCCGTCGCCGGTGTCGGTCACGGCGATTCGGCATCTGTTGTCGTGTCGGTTTGTGTCGATGGTGACGGTGCCCCCTTTGGCCGTATGACGCAGGGCGTTGTCCAGCAGCGCCCCCAGGGCCTCGGCCAACCGGTCGGGGTCGACCAGCACCTGGCCTTCGGTGGGTCCTTCGTCCGCAGTGAGGCTGATCCCCTTGGCGTCGAATCGCGGTCGGGCCGCTGCCGCCGTCTCGGACGTCAGGTCCTGGATCGAGACCATGACCGGGTGCAGGTTCAACTGGCGCTCCTCCGCCCGCGATACCGCGGAAAGGTCTCCGACGAGCCGGTGCAGTCGCTGCGACTGATCGGTCAGCGTGGCCAGGGTCGTCTGGTCGCTGGGCAGGATCCCGTCGTTGACCGCCTCGATCGTGGCCTGCATCGAGGCCAGGGGCGTGCGCAGCTCGTGGGCCAGGTCGGTCAGCAGGCGACGGCGGGTCTGCTCGGTGGTCGCCAACCGGCTGGCCATGGCGTTGAACGCTGCGGTCAACCGGTCCAGCTCGGGGCCCAGGCCCGGCTGCCGGAGCCGGGTCTCAAAATCGCCGTCTGCGATCCGGTAGGCCGCCTCGGCAGCCTCGGCCACGGGAGCGGCGAGCCGCCTCGCCACCAACCAGGTCACGACCAGGGCGGCCGCCATTGCCATGACCACGCCCACAGCCAACGCGATGAGCACCGCACCCGCGAAGGCTTCGTCGACGTGCGCGTGGACCTGGTCCGACATCGGTGGCTGGATCTGGCTCAGGTGCGAATGGAAAGCCGGCTCGGCTACGAGCAGCACCGCGACCAGCATCGTGCCCGCGCCAGCCATGACGACCAGCCCCATCGCGGCGAAGAGTCGCCACGCCAGACCCAGGGCGGGCCTTGGGGGCCGGCGGGTCGATGATCTCATCCGGGTCCCATCCGGTAGCCGACACCGCGGAGGGTGAGGATGAACCTTGGCGTTGCAGCGTCGTCTCCGAGCTTGGCCCTGATGTGGGCGATGTGAATGTCGACGAGGTGCTCATCGCCGAACCAGTCCGGGCCCCAGACGCGTTCGATGAGCTGGCGGCGGGTATGGGCGAGCTTGGGTCGCTCGGTCAGGGTCTCCAACAGGTCGAACTCCGTGCGGGTCAGCTCGACCTGGGTCTGCCCCAGGTGGACCTGCCGGGACTGGGTGTCCAGGCTCAGGTCCGCGATCCTGCGCACCTGTTGTTCGCCTGCCTCTTGCGCGGTCGTTCGCGGCCGTCGCAGCAGGCTGCGGATACGGGCCGTCAGCTCCCGAGGGGAGAACGGTTTGGTCATGTAGTCGTCCGCTCCCACGGAGAGGCCGATGAGCGTGTCGAGCTCCTCACTGCGGGCGGTCAGCATGATCACGTAGGCGTCGCTGAAGGTCCGCAGCTGGCGGCACACCTCGATGCCGTCGATGCCTGGCAACATCAGGTCGAGCACGACGATGTCGGGTGGGTCTCGCCTGGCCGCCGCCAGGGCCTGCTCCCCATCCGCTGCGGTAGTGACCACAAACCCGTCGTGCTCGAGGTAGCCGGCTACAGCCCGGATCAGGCTGGGCTCGTCGTCCACGACCAGCGCCCGCAGGGGGGTGTTGGTCGTGGACGACGGCGGCGGTGTCGGCGGGATCACGAGTCCTCCATGGCGATGAACGCTCCGTGCCAGGTGTGGTACCAGATGGCCCCGGAGGACGAGTTGACCGACATCATGGCACTGACTCGCCGTTGCGTCCGAGGTCGATGGGGTGCCGTCGTTGGGTCACCGCCGCCGCCAAAGCCCCGACGAGAAGGCGACATCTCACCACGTCACCTCGTGTCGCCCCGCGCCGAAAGAAGAGCGGCCCTCTGGGCCTGCCAGGTGTCCAGGTCAATCTCACCGCTGGCAAGCCTGCGGTTGAGGATGTCCAGCGGCGACTCGCCGGCAGAGCGGGTCGTTCCGCCGCCGCCGGGCAGCAACCGCGTGACCAGCCACACGATCAACCCGAGCAGGATGAGCCAGAACAAGCCCATGGCAAGCCATCCGAGCGGACCCATTCCGCCGCCATACCAACCCATCATCGTGAGCTCCTCCTTCGTGTGCCGGTTCGCTGCTCACTCCACCTTGGCGTCCCATTGCAGCCCTTGTATCGCGGGAACATGGAGAAACGATGAAGAAACGTGGGCTGACCCCACCGCCAGGTCGATGTCCGAACCGGAAGGCGCGTTGCTGCAGTACACCCGGTCGGTGCACTCGACCTCGAACGACGCCCTTGAGCAGGGATTAGGTGACGTTGAGCTTTGTGTACATTCCGGCGCCGTAGTGGCGGGCCAGGTTGCAGACCAGTTCGTAATGTCCGGGTGCCAGGGTCACAGTTACCCACCCTGATGCACCTGGCGCGATCCCATCGCCGGCGCCGGCGCCATCGGTCTTGGATGCTTCGCCGAGGCTGCCCGCTTCATCGATCTTGGCGTCGCCGCCAACTGAGCGGGTCCCGACGGTCTGAGAATCGGCAAGCGGCAGGATAACCATTTCATGATCAATGCTGCCGTCGTTGGTCACCAGAAATGACACGGCCCCATGGGGCACTGTCGCTTGGTCCGCGCTCAGACCCATGGCACCTCCGCCCATCATGGCGTTGCCCTGGCCGCCCATCATCGATCCACCCATGTTTGTCAGGGAGACGTTCACGACGGGCCCGGGAAGCTTCGGCGCGGCCCGCGGTGAGCCGGAAAGAAATCCGTGGTCACCCTGACTTGCCCCACCGCGTACCCCCAAAAGCGCGGAGGACGAGCCGCCGATGGCGCCGACAGCTACCGCTGCCGAAGCGACCAGGGCGACTATGGCTGCGGTTAGTGCCCCGACCAACAGGGGACGCCTGGCGGTGCTCACTTCTGGTCCTGAACGCTCAGGAGAGCGGCCCGCTGGGCCTGCCAAGGCTCAAGGTCGATCTGCCCGTTTGCAAGTCGGCGGTCGAGGATGTCCAACGCCGACTCACCCGCACTGCGGGCCGCACTGTTGCCGCTGTCGGGCAGCAACCGCACGACAAGCCACACGATCAGCCCCAGCAGGAGGAGCCAGAACACGCCCATCCCAAGCCATCCGAGCGAACCCATCCCGCCGCCGCCATACCAACCCATCATGATGAACTCCTTTACTTGACCTGCCCGGTTGATCGGGCATAGGTCCACCCTTGCAACCGGATGCTGCGGTCCTGGCGAGAAACCATGAAGAAACGATGTAAGAAGCCGGGCGCTGGTCACGCCGCCGAGGGGGGCCCACCGTGGCGGGCGTCGCTGGTCGGTGCCCCGCCCATCATCGCGAGCATCTTGCGGCCACCGGTGCGGAAGAACCGCCACGCCAGGAGTGCGGCCAGGATCAGGAAGGCGATGTTGAGCCAGGTGGTGTAGTTCCAGGTGATGCCCCCGTCGGGCATCCGGGCGCTGGCGGGGTCGGGGGTCAGACCGGTGAGGCCGAAGATCAGCTCGACGGCGTAGCCGGCAGCAACCATGGCTATGTAGAACACCCCCGTGATCACTGCGGTCATCTTCAGGCCGTAGTACTTGCGGTAGATGTTGAGGATCGGCAGGATCAGCAGGTCGGCGAAGATGAACGAGATCACCCCGCCGAAGCTGATCCCTCCGCTCCACAGCACCACGGCCAGGGGCACGTTGCCGATCGAGCACACGAAACTGAGCATGGCGACGATTGGGCCGATCAGCGGACCCCAGATCGCGGACAGCAGCGGGTGCCCGTCCAGGAACAGTCCCTGCCAGAACGCGTCCGGCACCCATGCGCCGATCGCCCCGGCGATCAGCAGGCCCGCGACAAGGTCTTTCCAGATAGCGGCCCACTCCATCACGAAGACATGCGCCACCGACGTGAACCCCTCCGCCGAAGTGAGCCGGTGCCAGAAGGTGCCCTGGGTCTGGATGGACATGTCCATCGCGGCGTGGCCCTCCATCGACCCGGCAACGCCCTTCTCGGCCTGCTCGGACGCCTCACGAAGGAGCCGCTCGCGCAAGACGATCCGAAACATCAGCGCAACGAGCACGATGATGATCGGGCCACCGATGAACTCGGCGAGGGTGAACTGCCAGCCCAGCAGCAGAAACATGATCACGCCGAGCTCGATGACCAGGTTGGTCGAGGCGATCTCGAAAGCCATGGCCGCGGTGAAGTTCGCGCCCTTGCGAAACAACGACCGCGCCAGCGCCACGGCGGCATACGAGCACGACGAGGACGCCATCCCGAACCCGGTGGCAGCAGCAAGGGCGCGAGGCTGGTCATCGCCCATCAGCCTGACCACAGTGGCCCGGCGCACTACCGCCTGGACGACGGCCGAGAGAAAGAACCCGAGGATGAGCGCCCAAAGGATCTCCCAGGTCATCGCCCCGGCCAGTGACAGTGCGTGTCCGATGGCGCTCATTCCCGCTCGCTCCCATTCGATCGCCCGCCTGGATTCCTGCTCTGAAATATACCCCTATGGGGTATCTAGGAGGACGGCGCCGACGTCGCTGCCGATGACCGGGGGCGGGGATGCAGCACGGACGACGTGGACGCCGTTGCAGCGCGGCTCAACGCGGCCCTAATCTGGCTCGTGCGGACTCATTGCGGACCACGGAGTTTCTGCGGCTTGCTCCGTTCACGATGCAAGACGGACTTGCGCAACGCTGCTGGCGGATCTGGAAGTCCACTCGCGGGTGATCATGCGGATCTGGCGTCACGTAGACGTGTCGATGACGTTGGAGATCGATGACGTTGGAGATCTATTCGAACGCCAG
>DATCQG010000079.1:0-1950 GCA_036569625.1 Dermatophilaceae bacterium
CGCCGGCCCACCCCACCCAGGCGGCGTCGCGGCCGCGCATGACCGACTCCAGGGCCGTCACCAGACCGCCCGTGCTGCGCTGCCAGGTGCCCCCGCCACTGGCGTCGACCACGCGGTCGACTGGGAGGCGGTTTGCGGCAACCACCAGATCGAACGTCGGTGCAGCGACGGTCACGCGCCATCAGCTCCTGCCTCGGGGGTCTGAGGCCACCCTACGGCGACCCGGTCCTGCCCCCGGTCCTGCCCCGGTCATGTCTCCGCCATCCTCGGGAGCGCTACCCGGCACTGGCCGCGGGCATCCTGCCCTGCTTCTGGATCTACGAGGATGTGGGTCGTCGCCTCAAGGACCGTGTGGGCGACCTCACTGGACACCCGTATGCCGACTGGATCAGTACCTACGGTGACCCGGCGTTCGCCGCGTCGACCGAACAGGCCAAGCAGATCCTGGATCGCACTGCGGCACAAGTGGATCCGGGCACGGTCGAGCGTATGCATCAGGCGTTCGCGACGGCCTCGCGCTACGAGTGGATGTTCTGGGACGCGGCCTGGCGCCAGGAGACCTGGCCCGTCTGAGCCCGTACAGCGCACCAACGCGACGACGGCCGCCACCAGTGCCACCACCGCACCGCCGATAAACACCATCTGCACCTGCACGACCCCGGCAGCGCGGCCACGGTGTCGTAGTAGCGGCCTGGCCCAGGTTGGTTACGACCTGCGCGCCGACGTCGGCCAGCGGCGCCGGGCGGTCGGGTGAGCGGTTCCGCACCCGCAGGTCGAACCCGGCTCGGGCTAGGGTGGCCGCCATCGCGGCGCCCACCATCCCGGTCCCGAGCAGGGTCACCGTCGTGGTGCTGGCCGTGGCCGTCATCGTGCTCCTTCGGTCGCTGGGTCGCTCGCGCGCTGTCTCCAGCCTCCTCGATCGAGGCGCGGGCGGCATCGGGTCTGCGCCGGCGGTGCCACACTGCCTGTCATGAACGCCACCGGGAACGCTGCCGCACCAGATCTCGACGCCGTCCGCGAGGCGTTGCACGCCAAGGAGTCCCAGCTGCTCGGCGAGCTCGCACAGCTCGAGACGCCTGAGGCGGACCAGGGCGGGATCTCGTTCGGGAAGCGGGTGGGTGACGGCACCGCCGCAGTGGTCGAGCGGCTCTCGCAGGTGGGTGCCCACGACGGCCTGCAGGAAACGTTGGCCGACGTGCGTCGGGCGCTGGATACGGTGGACGACGGCACCTGGGGGTTCTGCGACCGGTGCGGCCAGCCGATCCCGGCCGAGCGGCTCGAGGTGCGCCCGTGGTCGACGTTGTGCCTGAAGGACGCCGCCGCCCGCTGAGCCGCGACGCGCCGACGGCCGTGCTGCCCGGTTTGACATGGTTTGCGGCCCGTCAGAGGGTGGAGGGGCCGGGAAAACCCCAAATCCGTGAACACCGTGATCCAAGTCCGTGCCTAGGCTGGAGGAACACAGTGACCGCTCAACACCGCCGGGCGCCATCGCCGCTGACAGTACATCGGCACAGGCTGATCGTTCGGGGGCTGCTTGTCGCGCTCGTCGCCGGCCTCGGGGTCGGCTCTTGGTGGCTCATGGCCGTGGCCGGCACTCATTCAACACCCGCAGCGCAAGGGCCGACACCGACAGCGCAAAAGAAATCGGTCAGCCCGACTGCGACGACACCGCCCAGACCGCGTCCAACGACCGCGTCCAGTGCACCCCTCACCCTCACCGCCTCCGGTCCGGGCCGGCTGGCCAAAGGATCGGATCCCTCCGTGTTGCCAGGGCCGATCCTGATCGCGGACGAGTCGAACGATCGGCTGCTGATCATCGACCCCCGCGGCCGTGCCATGTGGAAGTTCCCCCGCCCCGGAGACCTCGCTCCGGGGCAGACCTTCAAGACCCCCGACGACGCGTTCTTCACTCCGAACGGCAGACAGGTCATCACCACCGAGGAGGACGAC
>DATCQG010000080.1:0-7470 GCA_036569625.1 Dermatophilaceae bacterium
CCGCTACGTCCCCTACAGCCACGCGCACTACGCCGGCAACCTCGTGGACGGGGCCTACTCGCTGGCCGCTTTCGGGGACGTCGCGACCGAGCTGTGCATCCGCACCGATGGCGACGAGGGCCTGTTCGCCTCCTACAGCGACGTGCAGTTCCTGGCGCCGATCCGGGCCGGCGACTGCATCGAGATCGAGGCCACTCTTGTGCGGGTCGGTTCGCGCAGCCGCGAGATGGCTTTCGAGGTCAGGGTCATCGCCAGAGGTAACCCTGAGCGGGGCGAGTCTGCGTCCGATCTGCTGGCCCAACCGCTCATCGCGACCACCGCTCGCGGGGTGGTCGTCGTGCCGTCGGCCAGCGCGTGACCGAACTCGCAAAGAGGAGTCTCGGCGTGTCGCTCACGACACGCCGATGTGAAGTAAAGTCTCTGTATTCACAACGGAATTGGGCCGTTCCTTTGACCAGCGGATTCGTGAATAACCGCAGGTGAACGCCGGGTTGACAGCAGGTGGAGAACGTGTATGTTCGAGTCCGTTGGCCGCCGCAGAATCGATGCTCAGCGAAGGTCACACGGCAGAGACATCTCCGGGATCCACGGTGGTTTGCGCGCGCAGCCGCCGTCTCAACCAGATCCACGGGATTGCTCGTCGAGTGGCCACAGCGAGGCTTCGGAGGCGACTGGCGGCAGGGCCCGCGCGCTTAGTAGACAACAACCTCGGATCGACAGCCGGTCGGTTCGACGTTGGTCCCAACGGCGACGCGGGCACTGCCATCCCCAGCGATTCGTGTTCAGTGATCTAGCCTGACGCGATGCAGCGACTCACACTTGCCATGGCCTCCGGCTTGGCCATGTGGCTCGCTTTTCCTTCACACAACATCTGGGTCCTGGCGCCGATCGGGGTGGCGCTCCTGGCCCTGGCCACGCGCCGGGCTGGGCCGTGGCAGGGCGCCGTGCTCGGACTGGTCGGCGGAATGGCCTGTTTCCTGCCGCTGCTGTCATGGTCCGGCGTGTACGTCGGCTCGCTACCGTGGATAGCCTTGGCCGCACTGGAGTCCTGCTACATCGCCTTGCTGGGCTTGATATGCGCTCTTCTCCAAAGGGGGCCGTCGCTCGCGGGGGTGGGCAGGGTGCGCCCCTTCGTCGTGGCACTGGCATGGGTAACAGAGGAAGCACTGCGCGACACCACCCCTTTCGGCGGGTTCCCGTGGGGGCGTCTGGCATTCAGCCAGGCGGACTCGCCCCTCGCCGGACTGGCTGCCCTCGGCGGCGCCCCGGCCGTGACCTTTGGCGTGGCCCTGGTGGGTGGACTGCTGGCAGCAGGCGTTGCCCGGCTGGCCATCGCTGGCCGGCAGTTCGGCATGCGGCGTGGTGGCCTTCAGCGAAGCCTCCTCACCACGGTGCCTTACCTGATCGGTGCCCTCCTCGCGATGCTCCTGCCCGCAGTCGTCCCCAGGCCGACCGACGGAGCCAAGGCACGGTTAATGGCGGTCCAGGGCGACGTACCCCGGCCCGGGCTGGACTTCAACGCCGAGCGACGGGCCGTCCTGGACAACCACGCGAGGGTGACCCAGTCAGCCGCTGCGTCGGTCAGAGACGGGACTCAGCCCCGACCGGCCCTTGTCGTCTGGCCCGAGAATGCCTCCGACATAGACCCGTTGCGAAACGCCGACGCAGCTGCGGTGATCAACAGTGCGGTCGCGGCCATCGACGCCCCGCTGGTCCTGGGCGCCGTGCTGAACGAGCCTGCGCCCAGCGTGTCCAACGCCAGCCTGATGTATCTGCCGGGCAAGGGCCTGACCGCGAGATACGTGAAACAACATCCGGTCCCGTTCGCCGAGTACATCCCGTACCGCTCGTTCTTCCGCAGGCTCGACGACAAGGTCGATCTCGTCCGCTCGGACTTCGTTGCCGGCAAGGGCCCAGGCGTGTTCCGGGTGCCAGACCTCCACGGGGGCACGATCGCGGCAGGTACCATCATCTGCTTCGAGGTGGCCTACGACGGGCTGATGCGTGACACGGTCAATGCCGGCGCGAACATCCTGCTCGTGCAGACCAACAACGCCACCTTCGGGTTCACCGACGAGTCGGTCCAGCAGCTCGCCATCTCCCGGATCCGGGCGATCGAGCACGGTCGCTCGATCGTGCATGTCTCCACGGTCGGGGTGAGCGCGATGATCACGCCCGACGGAACCGCCCACCAGGTCACCGCGTTGTTCACACCGGCACTGCTTGCTGCCGACCTTCCACTGCGAGCCGAACGCACTGTCGCGGACCGTCTGGGGGCCTGGCCCGAGGGTCTCGCCGTCGGCGGTCTGGTGATCATCTTGATTCTGCCCGGGCTGCGGCGGTTGCGCAGGTAGGGTCGGTGGTTCGACCCCGTACATTCGACCTGTTCAAAAGGACGTCCATGACCCACCCCGCGACCCGGCTGCCGATCGGCAAGATCGTCGTCCTGATACCGACCTACAACGAACGCGAGAACCTCCCGCTGATCGTGTCGAGGTTGCGTGCTGCGGTGCCTGAGGCCGACGTCCTGGTTCTGGACGACAGCTCACCGGACGGCACGGGCGCCGTCGCCGACCAAATCGCAGCCGATGACGGTCAGGTCCGTGTTCTGCACCGGACCAGCAAGGAGGGGTTGGGCGCGGCCTACCTTGCCGGGTTCGCCTGGGCTCTCGACGAGGGCTACGACGCTCTCGTCGAGATGGACGCCGACGGATCTCACCAGCCCGAACAGCTGCCCACCATTCTTACCGCGTTGGCCGACGCCGATGTCGTGCTCGGGTCGCGTTGGGTGCATGGCGGTTCGGTGGTCAACTGGCCCATCCACCGCAAGGTCCTCAGCCTCGGCGGCAACATCTACACGCGCCTGTTGCTCGGGATGCCGATCGGTGACGCGACCGGGGGATACCGCGCCTACCGCGCGTCGGCACTGCGCAGCCTGGACCTGCACGACGTCGCATCCGCGGGCTACTGCTTCCAGGTCGACCTCGTATGGCGGGCGGTGCGTCGCGGTCTCACCGTGGTCGAGGTGCCGATCACCTTTGTCGAGAGGGCGATCGGGGACTCCAAGATGAGCAAGGACATCGTTCGGGAGTCCCTGCGCAGCATCACGATGTGGGGAGCCAGCTATCGGCTCGGCCAGGTCAGGTCCCAGGTCCGAAGGGAGCCACGGTGGCACAAGCTCGACGCCTGACCCGTCGCGGGCGCCGGCGCCCGTCATGGGTGTGGCTGGTCTTTGCGGCGCTGCTGGTCGTGCCCCTGGCCGAGATCGCCCTGATCGTGGCGGTGGGCAAGGTGATCGGCGGCTGGCAGACCCTCGCGTTGTTGTTGTTCGAGTCGGCGCTCGGCGCCTACCTGGTCAAGCGTGAAGGCCGCCGGTCCTGGCAGGCCCTGCAAGCAGCGCTGAACAGCGGCCGCATGCCGGGTGGTGAGCTGGCCGACGCGGCGCTGGTCCTTATCGGTGGCACGCTGCTGCTCACTCCTGGTTTTCTGACCGACATCGTCGGCTTCTTCTTCATCCTGCCGTTCACCAGGCCAATCACGCGGAGGTGGTTGCAGGACGTCGTCGAACGTCGTCTGCTGCACAAGGCCGGCATCATTCGCGGCCAGGCCAGCTGAGTTGGCCACAAAGAAGATCGACTACAAGGCGCGAGCTGCGCGAGCTCTACGCGCCCGGTGGTGAACCGTTGATCGTCGACGCGCCCGAGCTGGCCTACGTGATGATCGACGGCCACGGTGACCCCAATACCACGGACGCGTACGGCGCGGCCGTCGAAGCCTTGTACGCCGTCGCCTACAGCGCGAAGTTCGCCGTGAAGGGGACCGCGGACGGCATCGACTACGGCGTCATGCCTCTCGAGGGGCTTTGGTGGACGCCGGACATGTCGAAGTTCACGACCGAGGACAAGTCTGCGTGGGACTGGACCTTGATAAGCAGCCGGACCAGGTGACGGCGGAGGTCTTCGAGGACGCTCGGGCGGCGGCCACGAAAAAGAAGTCACCCCCCGCGATTTCCAAGGTCCGCCTGGAGCGCCTCACCGAAGGACTGGTCGCCCAGGTCACACACATCGGTCCCTACGCGGCAGAGGGTCCGACGATCCAGCGGCTGCACGCATTCATCGCGGCGCGAGGCTATCAGCGCCGTGGCAAGCATCACGAGATCTACCTCAGCGACCCGCGGCGGGTTGATCCGGAGAAGACAAAGACCATCCTTCGCCAGCCGGTCGCGATACGGCATACAACAGAAACGAGCCCCGCGGCCATGGAAGGGGATCGGCCGCAGGGCTCGTAGGTGTGAGAGGACGAGGTCTGCGCTCAGGCGGTGCGCTTGCGGCGTGGCTTCTCGCCACGCGATGCCCTCAGCAGGTTCAGCCTCTCCTTGAGCAGCTCCTCTAGCTCGGGGATGGACCGACGCTCCAGCAGCATGTCCCAGTGCGTGCGCACGGCCTTGACGTTCTTGTACTCGGGCTCTGGTCCGTCGACCAGCCGGGCCTCGAGTCCGCATCGGCACTCCCACACCGTCGGAACATCCGCCTCGACGGAGAAGGGAAGCTCGCTGATGTGCTGTTCGGGGCACACGTATCTCACAATTTGACGTTCGCTCAGGACGACATTCGTATCCGTCTCCAGGCTCAGAGCACTGAGATTGGTGCCGCGAAGTGATCGTTCGGCCATGACAGGTGGTCTCCCAACGTGCTGCCCACGCCAAGTTGTACGTGGTGATTCACTGGGCATAACGCCGTCGTCAGGCTCAATGTTCCGGGCTCGGCAGTTGTTTGCCGCATCGCACCCTACCGCGGATCGGGGCGGGGGAGCGGCTCAGATCACGGCGGGGACCTCGTTGCCGGCCGCGACGATCCCCTCGCGCATCCGGACCCTGGACAAGAGGATGCCCCCGATGGCGAAGAAGATGATCAAGGCGATGATGGCCCAACGGTAGGAGTGGGTGAACTGGTGAACCAACCCGAAGACGAGCGTTCCGAACCAGCTCGTGCCTCGTTCCATCGCCTGGTACAGGCTGAAGAACTCGGCCTCCCGCCCGCGCGGGATCAGCTGGCTGTACATCGAACGGGACAGTGCCTGGCTGCCCCCGAGAACGATGCCGATGAGCACCGCGAGCCCGACGAAGATCAGGAACGCTCTCGACGGGACGAAGAAGGCCAGTGCAACGACCAGGGTCCAGAGAACCAGGCTGTCCAACACCACACGCCACGCACCGAACCGCCTCGCCAGCCGTCCGAAGAGCAGCGCACCACCGAAGGCCACGAACTGCACGAGCAGGATGATCTCGATCAGCTGGTTGTTGCTGAACCTCAGCTCCTCGGCGCCGTAGACGCTCGACGAGCTGATCACCGTCTGGATCCCGTCGTTGAAGAACAGATATGCCAGGAGGAAGAGCAACGTCTGCGGATAGGACCGCAGCTCGCGGAAGGTGTTGGCCAGCTGTCGGAGGCTGCCGGTGAGGATGCCGGCTCGCTCCGGCACCGTGCTAGCGGCTGCTCCGCGCAGGTCGCGCAGGCCGATGACCGGGATGATCGTGAAGCCGGCCCACCACAGTCCGGCCGAGAGCAGGCTGATCCGCACCGCCATCTGCGCCGAGATGCCGATCTGCTTGTCGAGGGTCAAGAGCCCAAGGTTGAGCGCGAGAAGGAGGCCGCCACCCAGGTAGCCCCAGGCCCAGCCGCGGCTGGAGACGCGGTCGCGTTCGTCGGGCCCCGCGATCCGGCACAGTAACGAGTCGTAGATGACCAGGGACGAGCCCAGGCACAGGTTGGCGAAGATGAGCAGCACCACGCCGAGGGCCCAGTTGTCGCCGCTGACCAGGAACATCGCCGTGGCGGCCGCCGCTCCGGACCAGGCGAACGCGGCGAACAACCGCACGGGTCTCGGGGAACGATCGGCCAGGGCGCCGATGAAGATCAGAACGATCGCGGAGACGATGGTGGAGAAGGTCAGGACGTAGAACACCAGAGACCCGGGGTCCACCGGTATCCCGATCACCTGCAGATCGGTATGGCAGGCCACGTCGCTGGGCAGGGTGGGGCAGGCTGCCTTCTTGGCGATGACGGTCAGGTACGGAGCCATCAGGACGGTCAGGGTCGTCGTGACGTATGCCGAGTTGGCCCAGTCGTACCAGTACCAGGCCTTCTGGTGAGGGGTGTCCCGGGTGCGTCTGGACTCGACCGGGGAGTCGATGGCGCTCGTCATGGGCGCAGCCTTCCACAGGGGGAACCGATCTCGGCGGATGATCGACTCTGTTAGTTCGCGAACTCCCAGTGCCAGGGCTCGGGCAGCACTCCTGAGGGCTCAGCCCATGCGGGGTGGAACCATCCGTAGAGCGGGGCGTGACGCTGCATCCACAGATGCGCAGGGGCGCTGAAGCTCTGGACGCCTCCACAGAGGTCCACTGCGAGCCCTAGTCCGTGCTGGCTGGTTCCCGGCGTAGCGGCAAGTCCTGGGCGCTCCAGCTTGATCGCGACCTGCTCAGGGTAGGAGCGGTAGGAATCGGCGACACACAGCGCGGAGCCGGTCTGGTGCTGATAGGCGTTGCTCATGGCGTTGAACGCCATGGCGGCATCGCGGCTCAGACTCTGGCCGGGGTTGGCATAGAGGGGGCACAGGGAGCTGGCCGGGAACTGACCGTTGGGGTACACCCTCGGATCCTTGCCGCAGCTGGAGGAGCTCTCTGTCAGCAGCTTGAAGTCCTGGCCTTGTAGTGCCTCGGCGAGTCGTCTGTCGGCTGCCCGGGCAACTGGATCCTCCGAACGCAGCAAGGCGCCACGAAGGCCCGCGGCCCTCCCGACCTGGCCGGCGCGGGCTGCCTGGAACCCCACCAGGGCCGTCCGCTGCTGGAGGATCACGAGGTCGAGCTTGGCCTTGGCCGCCGCTGCCGTGGCAGCCGCAGCCGCAGCCTGGATGCTGGCCGCATCTGCTCTCGCCGAGGTGGTGACCTGTTCCGACCGTAGGGAAGTCAGTCGATCGAAGAGGCGGGCACGCCCGTCGATGAGATACTGCACGGTCGCCATGGTGTCGGTGTTCTGATCGGCAGAAGGGGAGGTCAGCGCCTCCAGGATTGCGGTGATATCGGCCAGGGGGCCGCCGCCACGGATGTAGGCGTCGCTGGCCAGCCGCCCGAGGGCATCCTGAGCTGCCACCACCTCGATACCGAGCTGACGCAGGTGCGCCCTCTGGGCCGCGGCCTCGGCTTGAGCCTTCGCCTGGGCGGTCCGGGCGGCTGACAGCTGGGCCAGCAGCGTGTTCGCCTGGGCGGAGATACGTTCCAGCCGGGCGTTTGTCGCAGCTACCTCGGCGCTGGATTTCATCAGTGCGGCGCGCAGCGCCTCGGCCGCCTTGACCTGGTCCGTGATCTGCTGCGGTGTCAGGGAGTCGGCGTCCACCACAGGGGCTGTGGGTCGCGGATCTGCGCTTGCGGGTGTGGCGGAGATGAACAAAGCGTTGGCGACCAGGGCCACC
>DATCQG010000081.1:0-1571 GCA_036569625.1 Dermatophilaceae bacterium
ATGGCGCCCCCATCAGGTCTGGCGCCATGAGGTGGGGACACCCACGCAGGGCGATGCCTTGGTGTTCGAGGAGCCGGACGAGCGGTTCTGGATGGGCATCGGGTCCTCGCGCGACGACGCCTGGGTGATCATCCAGGTGGGGTCCAAGCTGACCTCAGAGGTGTTGTTGCTCGATGCTTCTGCGCCTCTGAGCGAGCCCACGGTGGTGGCACCTCGTCGTGACGGCGTCGAGTACGACGTAGAGCCGGCAGGAGACCGGCTGCTGATCGTGCACAACGCGAACCACCCGGACTTTGAGCTGGCGCAGGCTCCGCTGGACTCTCGCAGCCATGTGCAGTGGTCGCCCCTGTTCGAGGCGGTGCCCTCGGAGCGTGTCCTCGGCGTCGAGGCTTTCGCCTCCCACGCGGTGGTGTCGCTGCGCCGTGAAGGGCTCACGGCATTGCGGGTCATTCCGCGCAACCTCTCACTCGAGTCGGGCTTCGGCCCTGCGCACGACCTCGCCTTCGATGAGCCGCTGTACTCCGTTGGTACGGGAAACAACCCGGAGTACGACAGCTCGGCGGTGCAGATCGAGTTCGAGTCGATGGTGACTCCCAAGACGATCCTGGACTATGACCTGGTGACCGGTGAGTACGCCGTGCTCAAGACACAGCCGGTGCTTGGCGGGTACAAGGCGACCGACTACACACAACGTCGTGTGTGGGCTACCGCGTCGGATGGGACGCAGGTGCCGATCTCTCTGGTCCATCGCCGCGACGTGACGGCGGATGGCACCGCTCCAGGGTTGATCTATGGCTACGGCGCCTACGAGATCTGCATCGACCCGTACTTCTCGGTGGCCCGTCTGTCCTTGCTGGACCGGGGATTCGTCTATGCCATCGCTCACGTTCGCGGGGGTGGGGAGATGGGCCGCCAGTGGTATGACTCCGGCAAGATGGAGCACAAGATGAACACGTTCACCGACTTCGTCGCGTGTGCAGAACATCTCGTGAGCTCTGGGTGGATAGCGCCGGATCGCCTTGTGGCAGAGGGTGGTTCGGCCGGTGGCCTGCTCATTGGGGCGGTGGCCAACCTTGCGCCGGGACGATTCAGGGCGATCCACGCGGCGGTGCCGTTCGTCGACGCGCTCACCACGATCCTCGACCCGTCGCTCCCGTTGACGGTGCCGGAGTGGGAGGAGTGGGGTGACCCCCTTCACAACGCGGACATCTACCGATACATGAAGGGCTACACGCCCTACGAGAACATTGCGGCAGCAGACTATCCGGCCATCTTGGCAACGACGAGCCTCAATGACACCCGTGTCTACTTCGTCGAGCCGGCCAAGTGGGTGGCCCGACTGCGCGAGACCGTGACCAACGACCTGGCGCAGCGACCCATCCTGTTCAAGATCGAGATGGTCGCTGGGCACGGTGGCAAGAGCGGACGGTATGACGCGTGGAAGCAGTACGCGTGGGAACTGGCGTTCCTGATGGACCAGGTCGGCGTCAGCTGATCCGTTCGATGGCTGAGGCCCGACCACCGCGAGCTTGCAGTCTGACGGAGGTCAAAGCGGCGGGATCGGTTTAGCC
>DATCQG010000082.1:0-2325 GCA_036569625.1 Dermatophilaceae bacterium
GCTCGGGCCGACCAGGGCGACCAGCTCCCCCGGCTTGATCGAGAAGGTCACATCGTGGAGCACCGAAGCCCCCGCGCTGCGGTCACCGGAGGCCACAGTCTCGAGCGAGGCCAGCGAGACCTCGTCCGCTGATGGATAGCGAAACCCGACCCCATCGAACTCCACTGAGACCGGATGCTGGTGCAGGGCAATAGGATTGACGGCTTCCTGGACCAGGGGTTCCAGGTCCAGAACCTCGAAGACTCTCTCGAAGGAGACCAGCGCGGTCATGACGTCGACGCGCACGTTGGAAAGCGCGGTCAGCGGTCCGTAGAGCCGTCCGAGCAGCGCAGCCAGCGCCACCAGCTCACCGAGCTGGAGCGAGGCGTTGATCACCATGAGCCCGCCGGCTCCGTAGATGAGGGCGGTGGCCAAGGAGGCGACCAGCGTCAGCGAGACGAAGAAGACTGTGCGGCTGAGGGCGATCTTGACCCCGATGTCCCGTACCCGACCGGCTCTTTCGGAGTACTGCTAGTCCTCGATCCGGGGCTGCCCGAAGAGCTTGACGAGCAACGCACCGGCAACGTTGAAGCGCTCCGTCATCCGGGTGCCGAGCTCCGCGTTCAAACCCATGGCCTCGTGGCTGAGCCCTGCGAGGCGCTGGCCCATGACCCGGGCGGGGATCAGGAAGAACGGCAGCAGCGCCAGCGCGCCCAGTGTCAGGGCCCAGGACTTAGTGGCCATGGCCGCGACGATGAATACCACCGAGATGACATTGCTGACGACACCCGAAAGCGTTGAGGTGAAGGCCTGCTGGGCACCGATGACGTCGTTGTTGAGCCGACTGACAAGGGCCCCCGTCTGAGCCCGGGTGAAGAACGCGATCGGTTGCCGCAGAACGTGCGTGAAGACCTGGGTGCGCAGGTCGAAGATCAGACCCTCACCGATCCGCGATGAGTACCACCGTTGAACCAGGGTAAGGACCCCGTCCAGGATGGCGAGGGCGGCGATGATCAGGGAGAGGCGCACCACGACGTCGGAGTGCCTGGGGATGACGCCCTTGTCCACGATCGCGCCAAGCAGCAGCGGTGTGGCAACCACCAGCGCCGAGTCAAGGATCACCAGCGCGAGGAACACGGCGATGTGGGCCTTGTACGGACCCGCGTACCCGATCACCCGTCTGGCCGTCCCCGGAGCAAGCTTGCGCTGCGCTACCGAAGAGTCACGAGTCAGGGAGCGCATCGCCCCCCACCCGCCGCCGTGCATGGACATGCCGCCTCCGCTCTGCTCCCCTCTCTCTCCCGCAGTTAACGGGCAGGGTCGCCTTCCTCATCGTCGTCGTCGGGTCTGACAACGCCACCGTCGAGTCCTTACTTCCCCAAAGCCTGCACCATCGCCATGAGCAGCCGTGCCTGCGCCTCGCGCTCGGCCCTGAGCTGGTCTGAGGGAGAAGCGCTCATCGCGCTGCGCAGCAACGGCTTCAGCTCTCGCAGAGCGCCCTGGGGTGCCTGCAGTATGGCGTCCGCGAGGTCGCGCGCGGCGGCGTCGAGGTCCTCGCGGGGCACAGTCATGGACGCCAGTCCGATCGCCACCGCCTCCTGCGCTCCCACGAACCTGCCCGTGGCACATATCTCCAGTGCCCGCGCATACCCGACGGCACGCACCAGGGGCGACGTGCCGGCAAGGTCGGGCACGAGTCCGAGGCTGGTCTCACGCATGGCAAAGGCGACATCGTCGGCGACCACCCTCAGGTCACAGGCGAGCGCCAGCTGGAATCCTGCGCCGATCGCGTGACCCTGCACGGCGGCGATGGTGATCGCCGGAACCTGGGCCCAGATGGCGAAGCCGCGCTGGAACTGGGCGATCGCATCCTCCAGGGCGCCTCCGGCAGCAGCCGCCAGGGTGAGCAGGGATGGCTCACCCTGCGCGCCCTGCGGGGTCAACATGGCGCGATCCAGGCCGGCCGAGAAGGACGGCCCCTCGGCCCGGATCACGACTACTCTCGTCGAGGAGTCCAGGCCGCCGCCGACCTCGGCAAGCGCGGACCACAGGCTCGGCACCTGGGAGTTGCGGCGCTCCGGGCGATCCAGCGTGAGGGTCACCACCGGCCCCTCGCGCTCGACACGCAGCATCGGATGAGGTTGGGACTGTTCAGGGCTCGGCACGTCTGCGACTCTAGCCATCCTTGGTGGTCAGGCGAGAGCGACGAGGTCCAGATAGTCCGGACCCCAGTGGTCCTCGACGCCATCGGGCAGGAGCAGCACCCGCTCGGGTTCGAGCGCCGCGACCGCGCCCTCATCATGGCTGACCAGAACGACGGCGCCCTTGAAGGTACGCAAGGCGCCC
>DATCQG010000083.1:0-6369 GCA_036569625.1 Dermatophilaceae bacterium
GAGCTTTCGGTGCTCTCGATCCGGCCGAATCCCAAGCAGCCGCGCCACGTCTTCGACGAGGACGACATGTCCGAGCTGGTCAACTCCATCCGCGAGATCGGCGTGCTGCAGCCCATTGTCGTGCGGCCCGTCCCGACCGAGGAGCTGGAGAAAACCGCAGGTCAGAGCCCTGATGGGGTGCAGCAGCCGCAGTATGAGCTGATCATGGGCGAGCGTCGCCTGCGAGCCACAGAGGCCGCCGGGCTGGACTACATCCCGGCCATCATCAAGGACACTCACGACGACGACCTGCTGCGCGATGCCCTCCTGGAGAACCTGCACCGCAGTGAGCTCAATGCGCTGGAGGAGGCGGCGGCGTACCAGCAGCTGCTCGACGACTTCGGCTGCACCCATGACGAGCTCGCCGCCCGTATCGGCCGTTCACGGCCCCAGATCTCCAACACCTTGCGCCTGCTCAAGCTCCCGCCGCTGGTGCAGCGCCGTGTCGCCGCCGGCGTGCTGAGCGCCGGCCACGCCCGTGCCCTGCTCGGACTGGCTGACGGCGCTTCGATGGAGCGCCTGGCCCAGCGGATCGTGGCCGAGGGGCTCTCAGTGCGCAGCGTCGAGGAGATCGTCACGCTCGGTGGTGACGACGCTCCGCGAGCCCGCAAACTGCGTCCGGGAGCCCGCCACCCGCAGCTGGACGACCTGGCCGCCCGCCTCTCCGACCGCCTCGACACTCGGGTGCGAATCAACCTCGGGCAGCGCAAGGGCAAGCTGACCGTTGAGTTCGCCTCGGTCGAGGACCTCAACCGCATCATTGACAAGCTGGGCTACAAAGCATAAGAGCGTCTCTTGTTTCCAGAATCGGAATGAAAGAGTGGGACCAGGGCGAAAACCGTTACAGTACAACGGTTTTCGCCCTGCCCAAAGCAGAGGCGTTCTTCGGGTCGACCAGAGCCAACGCTAATCGGCGTGGGTGCTGGCTAGCTTCCTTGGTGTGTCGTGAGAGCGCGTTCGACGATTCCTGCGTAGACCGCGACGGCATCCAGGCCGGCTGCCTCGACAGCCATCGGCAACAACGAGGTCTCCGTCATGCCGGGCGAGACGTTGGCCTCCAGGAACCAGGGGCGGTCGTTCGCATCGATGATCAGGTCGACCCGGCTGAGGTGCTGATGGCCCAGCGTGCGGTACGCCGTCAGGCTGGCGGCCGCAGCCGAAGCCGCGGCCGAGCTGTTCAGCCGGGCAGGGGTGAAGAACTCCGTCGCGCCCGCGGTGTAGCGGGCCTCGTAGCTGTAGACGCCCCCATCGGGCACGATCTCGACGGCAGGAAGGGTCTGCGCCTCACCGTTGTCGTCCTCCACGATCGAGACGGCGACCTCGACCCCCTCGACGAGCTGCTCGATCATGGCGACCTCACCATAGGAATAGGCGGTGACCATGGCGAAGGGAAGCTGGGCGGCGGACCGAACGATGCTCAGGCCCAGCGCCGAGCCGCCACGGGTCGGCTTCACGACCAGGGGCAGGCCGAGCGAGTCGATCACCGACTCGAGGAGAGCCGGGGCACCCAGCTCGCGGAAGGTGGCGTGCGAGAGCGCCACGCCGGCAGGGACCGAGATGCCGGCAGCGCGCACCAGCGCCTTGGCGACCGGCTTGTCCCACGTGAGGCGGCACGAGGCCGGGCGCGAGCCGACGTACGCAATACCCAATGTTCCCAACACATCCCGTAAGGCACCGTCCTCACCGGTGGCGCCATGCAGGACCGGCCAGATGACATCGGGGCTTGAGCTCTTGATCACAGCGAGCAGCGCCCCGTCCACGTCACGGACATCGGCCTCGGCGCCCGAGTGGGTCAACGCGTCGGCCACGCGTCGGCCCGAGCGCAGCGAGACGTCGCGTTCGTGACTGAGGCCTCCGGCCAGAACCAGGACGTGCCTCATGTCGACATCCTCACCACGAAGGGAGCGACGGCGGTGGCCACCGCCAGAACAGCTGGGACCGTGGTGCACGCTGCACCGCGGGCGTAAACAGCGAACCTCCTGCATTGCACCATCGAACTCACGCCGTGCGCAGAACTCCCGCCATGCATCACGAGAGGTCCGGAGCGGGGAACTGCACGCTGTGCGACGGTGCGACGCCGCCGGTGGTGGCGTCAAAGGGTCCGAAGGTCTCGAGCAGCTCGAGCTCGGTCTGCACGACGCCGGCGAACCGGCGGACGCCCTCGCGGATACGGTCCGCATCGGGATAGCAGTAGGAAAGCCTCACGTTGCGATGGCCGGTGCCGTCTGCGAAGAACGCCGTGCCCGGCACATAGGCCACTCGTTCGGTCACGGCGCGCGGCAGCATTGCCTTCGAGTTGAGGCCCTCGGGCAGGGTGAGCCACACGTAGAAGCCGCCGTCGGGGTGGGTCCAGGTCGCCTCGGGCAACATGGCGGTCAGCGACTCGATCATGGCGTCGCGGCGTTCACGATAGAGATCGCAGTAGACCTTGATCTGGGCCTTCCAGTCACAGGTGGCCAGGTAGGTCGACACCGTCATCTGGGCGTAGGCCGAGGGGCACAGGATTGCCGACTCGCTTGCCAGCACGAGCTTTTCGCGAACCGCGTGGGGAGCCAGCGCCCAGCCCACCCGGAGCCCGGGCGCAAAGGTCTTGGAGAAGGACCCGAGATAGACGACGCCCTCCTCGGAGAGCGAGCGCATCGCGTCATACGGCTCACGGTCGAAGCCGAGCAGCCCGTAGGGGTTGTCCTCGAGCACCAGGATGCCGTGCCGCTGACAAATCTCGACGATCTGTGGCCGGCGCTGGAGCGACAGCGTGGTGCCGGCGGGGTTGTGGAAGTTCGGGACCGTGTAGAGGAACTTGATCTTCCTGCCGGCGGCCAGCAGCTCGATGATCCGTTCCTCGAGCGCCTGCGGGACCAGTCCGTCATCGTCGGAGACCACATGGGCGACCTGGGCCTGGTAGGCCGCGAAGACACCCAGGGCGCCGACATAGCTGGGCGCCTCTGCGAGCACGACATCGCCCGGGTCGATGAAGATGCGGGTCACCAGGTCCAGGGCCTGCTGGGACCCGGTCGTCACGACGATGTCGTCGGCGTGGGCCGAGATCCCTTCGAGCGCCATCACCTCCAGGATCTGTTCACGCAGCACGGGGTCGCCCTGGCCGGAGCCGTACTGCAACGCGGTCAGCCCCTGCGTCGACAACATCTTCGACACGGCGGTGGCGACGACATCCATCGGCAGCGCCGAGAGGTACGGCATACCGCCGGCGAGGGAGACAACCTCGGGACGCGAGGCGACCGCGAACAGCGCCCGGATCTCGGAGGCGTTCATCCCCGCCGTTCGCTCGGCGTAGGACTTCATCCACGGGTCGAGCCGCGACCCGTGAGCCGCCTCGGGCACCCCGCCGTCGTGACCTGCCGGGTGGGTCATGACGGGCGTCCTCTCCCTGTTGTCGGGAATGCGTGGAACCAAGGGGTATGCCGCGCCGTGCGGCACGTGGTAGGAGTCTCCCATGGAGGTTGCTGCAGGGAGCGGACCGTCTCGTCGACGCGGCTCTTGTCAACGCGGTGTTCTCGGATGAGCCCTTGCCTGGACCTCCCGGACGGGGAGCGTGTGCCGTCGTGAACGGCAGCGGCCGCGAGGTACTTTCGCTGACCCTGGACCGGATCAAGGACCTGCCCGAACCGTGCGTGTCATGCATCTTCTGGGAGCTCAACCCCGCGCTGGCCGCGGCCTCGATCGCCCGCGGCGACCCGGGTCTGGACAAGGAGGCCTGGCTGTCAGGGGCGCTGTTGGAATGGGGCAGCGTGGGCCAGATCGTCTATCTGGCCGGGGTCCCCGCCGGCTACATCACCTACGCCCCGCCGCATCTGGTGCCGCGAGCCACCGCGTTCCCGACGGCTCCCGTCTCCGCCGATGCGGTGATCCTGATGGCGTCCCGGGTCGTCCCGCGCTTCGCCGGTCAGGGACTCGGGAGAGTCCTCATCCAGAGCGCGGCCAAGGACGTCATGCGCCGAGGGATCCGGGCCATCGAGGCGTTTGGCTACCGCGGGAACCCCAACTCGCCCAAGGCGGCCTGCGTCATCCCTGCGGACTTCCTCACCGCCGTGGGGTTCAAGACCGTGCGCGAACACCGTACCTACCCGCGGCTACGCCTGGATCTGCGTTCGGCCCTGACCTGGCGCGAGGACGTCGAGGCTGCGGTGGAGCGGCTCCTGGCTTCGGTCAGGGCCCCGGCCCTCAGTCCCCCTCGACGCGCCTGACCAGCAACCAGGGGTGTCGGACGTCCTCCCGCTCCACGGAAGCGGGGTGGGACTACTCCGCGGAGGCATGCTGGGACGCGAGATAGGCGCGCAGGTCGCCCAGTCGCAGGACGCCCGTGGCGTTGGTGTCGTCCTCGCCGAGGTACATCCGTTGCAGCGCGATGACGATCGCCTCGGCGACGGTGTCACGGAAGACCGGGTCGGCCAGCCGGGCTGCGTCCCCGGGGTGGCTGAGGTAGCCGGCCTCGATCCGCACCGTGGGCATCCGGGTGCGCTGCAGCATGACCCAGGCGCGGGCATGTGAACGACAGTCGGTCAGGCCGGTGCGGGCCACGACTTCTCGCTGGATCAGGTCGGCGAGCTGCTCGCCCACGGCTGACCAGGCGCCGAAACGCTCCTGCCCGTAGAAGAAGGTCGCGACGCCGCTGGCCCGGGGATGGCTGGCGGAGTCGCAGTGCAGCGACAGGACGATGTCGGCACCGGACTGGTTGGCCATCAGCGCCCGGTCAAGCTCTTCGGGTGAGGCGGTCGCGGACCGGGTGAACAGGACCGTCACGCCGATGGCGCTGAGGCGGCCTTCGATGCGTCGGGCCAGGTCGAGCACGACCTCGGACTCGGTCAACCCGTGGGCGACGATTCCGGTGTCGTCACCACCGTGGCCGGGGTCCAGCACGATGATGCGTCCAGCCAGGCTGTGACCCGATTGACGAACCAGCTCCCGTTCGCGCAAAGTGTGGGGCGATCCTCCGGACACCGCCCGGGCGAGGTCGGCGAAGGCACGCAGGGTCTCTGGCCCGACGCTGCCGTCGACGTCGAGCCCCACGCCGCGCTGGAAGCCACGGACTGCCTTCTCCGTGTTGGCGCCGAACACGCCGTCCACCCGGTCGGGGCTGAACCCGAGGGCCAGGAGGCGCTCCTGCAGCTCGGCAACGTCGTCGCCCAGCAGCAGATGGCCAGGTGTGTAGGAGAGCAGGCGGGCGCCAAGCTTCCACCTGGCCCCGTCCAGGGCGATGTAGGTCTGGGGTCCCACCACGCCATCCACGATCAGTCCACGGCGCTGCTGGAAGGCGCGCACCGCCCGGGCCAGGTCCTCGTCGAAGACGTCAGAGCGCTGGGCCGGATCAGTGCGCTCGGCAGGAAGACAGCACTCAAATGCCACGCCTGACTCGGTCGCCGATGCGGGTGCCAATGGTGCGAGGTCGCCGGTCGTGCGCAAGAGGGCACCGATGGAAGCTACCGCGACCCCCTGGTCACCGAGGCGATACAGCACAGCCGATGGGTCCGACATACCTGCCCTTCCGGTGTGCAGCGGCCACGGATAACAGCATGGAGGAGCCTAATGGCAAGAGCTGGCGAACGGCAGTCCCAAGAGGTGGAGCCGCCCACGCCAACCGATGGTCAGGCCTGGTCAGACGAGGTAGTCGGACAGCTCGCGGAGCAGCTTGGGCTTGGGCAGTGCGCCCACGAGGGTCTTGACGACCTGCCCCTTGACGTACACGTTCATCGTCGGGATGCCCGTGATGCCGTAGCGCGACGTGACCTGGGGGTTGTCATCGGTGTTGAGCTTGACGACGGACACCTTGCCGGCGTGCTCGAGGGCCAGCTCCTCCAGAATGGGAGCCACCGCCTTGCACGGGCCGCACCAGGGCGCCCAGAAGTCGACGATGACCGGGACGTCGCTCATCAGGACGTCGGCGTCGAACGTCGCGTCAGTGGTCTCCTTGGTAGCTCCCACGGCGGGGGCTCCTTCCTTCGGTTGTCTGCTGAATGTTACGTGGTGGAAATGACATCGGGCCCCGCTCGGGTCGATGTCGGGGGCGGGCCGGTGAGGGATCGGGGAACGTGGTGGCCGGCTCAGCTCACCGTAGCTGCGTGCTGGTCCAGCTCGGCGGCCCCGCCATGGGCCCCCTCACCGTCGTGGTCGAGGGCCTCGAGGTAACGCTCGGCATCCAGGGCCGCAGCACAACCCGACCCAGCCGCAGTCACCGCCTGCCGGTAGCTATGGTCAACCAGGTCGCCCGCGGCAAAAACCCCCGGCACATTGGTCGCCGTGCTCCGGCCCGCCACCTGCACGTAACCCCCGGCATCCAGGTCGACCACACCACCGATCAGCTCGTTGCGCGGG
>DATCQG010000084.1:0-14062 GCA_036569625.1 Dermatophilaceae bacterium
CTCCTGGGCGACCCGCGCGTGAAAAGCCACCTGAAGGAGGACGTCGCCGAGCTCCTCCTGGATGTGGGTGCGGTCCCCGGTCTCGATGGCCTCCACGAGCTCATGCGCCTCTTCGATGAGGTAGGGCACGAGCGACTCGTGCGTCTGCTCGGCGTCCCAGGGGCAGCCCCCGGTCGAACGGAGCCGGTCCATCACTGCGACCAGGTCGAGCAGGCGCGACCCCGGCACGTCGTACGAACCGAAGAGGAGCTCGATCTCCGGGGGTTCCTCACGGCTGCTGACCTCGGCGGCCAGCGCATCGGTGAGGCCGGGATCACCATCCGCCGAACCTATCCAGACCACCTCACCGTCGGCGGTCAGGTCAACCAGCTGACGAGCGAGGGCAGCCGGCTCCATCCCTCCCAGGTGAGCGGCCGCGATACCGGAGTCCTGTATGGCGATCAGCTGCGTCTCATCCTCGTCCCTGGTGAGCACATGGGCGGCGCCCGCAAGGGCGGTCCACGCGTCGCGCGAGAACAGCCCGGGGGCAATGCGAGGGGTCGTGAGCAGCAGGGTGAGCCGAGTCGCCGTCACATCGCCGGCAGGGTCAGGGGTGGGCGCAGTCACAGATGGTCATCCTTACTTGGCCGGCAAAGCTGCGCCGGCCTTGATCCAGTTCGGGGAGGTCGCGGTCACCGCTATCTGCTTGGGGTCGAAGCTGCCGTAGCGCGGGTTGACGGTGATCTTGGCCTTGTCCAGCTCTCCCACGATGAGGTTCTTGCTGGCCTGGTCGAGCCCTTGGGCGGCAAGGTTCATCTCGAAGAATGTGAGCGTTGCAGCAGAGGGATGGGGGATCTTGCTCTTGATGAAATCTTTGGCTTGTGACTCCGCGACGGTCTTGTGGACCCGCCTCGCCTCGTCCCGGACATAGGGCGCAAGGATCAGGCCGAGCAGGGCATCGTTCGGGCTGAACTTCTGACCGCCCTGGTTGAGCGCGTTGACCTGGTCGGAGATACTCTGCACGTCTTGGTCGCTGATGGAGACGCCGTTGACGATCGCAGCCGAGCTGGCCTCCTGTGGGCCACATGCCGATATCCCCAGAGTCGCTCCCAGCAGGACCGTCAGAAACGCCGCCGGAAACGGCCTGCGGAAGCTGCGAGGCCTGCCCAACGTGCTGAGACTGTGTTGCGAATGCGCCAAGGCCATTCCTTTCGTCTCGCCGGCTCGTGGTACTGGTGCTGCCGAGCCCGGCGTCCGTGTCTTGCGGTTGCTCGTCCTTCAGGATGTCCTGGTCGTCGCGACTCGCGCCGCGTCGGCCACGCTATCCAGCAGAACGGCGTGGATCAGGTCAATTGCCCACCGCAGGACGGCCGTGTCCCGTAGCGGCTGACCAGCCACCCTGGCGGTCATTGGCCTGGGCACCAAGATCGTACGGACCGCCTCCTTGACCAGCGTGCCCGGGTACAGCCGTTGGAGGCGCAGCTGCTGACTCTCGGGCAGCTGGAGCGGTCCGAACCTCACGAACTTGCCCTGAACACTGATGTTGGCCACATCGGCCTGACGGGCCACGGTCCGCAGACGAGCCACCTCGAGCAGGTTGAGCACCGGCTCCGGCGGGTTGCCGTAGCGGTCCCGGAGCTCTGCATCGATCTCGGCCAACCCCGCCGCATCCTGGACCGTTGCGAGCTTCTTGTAGGCCTCAAGCCGCAGCCTCTCGCCCGGGACGTACTCGCGTGGCAGGTGGGCATCGACCGGCAGCTCGATCTTGATCTCGGCCGGCGCAGCCTCAGCGCCTTCACCTCGATAGCTGGCCACCGCCTCGCCGACCAGCCGGATGTAGAGGTCGAACCCAACGCCCTCGATGTGGCCCGACTGCTCGCCGCCGAGCATGTTGCCCGCACCACGGATCTCGAGGTCCTTCATGGCCACATGCATGCCGGCGCCGAGGTCGGTGTGGCTGGCGATGGTGGCCAGCCGGTCGTGCGCCAGCTCGGTGAGGGGCTTCTCCGGAGGGTAGAGGAAGTAGGAGTATGCGCGTTCACGACCACGACCGACCCGACCGCGCAGCTGGTGCAGCTGGCTGAGTCCGAGCATGTCGGCCCGCTCGACGATCAGAGTGTTGGCGTTGGAGATGTCCAGGCCGGTCTCGATGATCGTGGTGCAGACCAGGACGTCGAAGCGCTTCTCCCAGAAGTCCACGACGACCTGCTCGAGCCGGTGCTCAGGCATCCGGCCATGGGCTGTGGCGATGCGAGCCTCAGGCACGAGCTCACGGATCCTGGCAGCGGCCTTCTCGATCGAGGACACCTTGTTGTGGATCAGGAACACCTGACCCTCGCGCAGGAGCTCACGGCGGATGGCGGCGATGATCTGCTTCTCGTCATAGGCCCCGACGAAGGTGAGCACGGGGTGACGCTCCTCGGGGGGCGTGGCCAGCGTGGACATCTCACGGATGCCGGTCACGGCCATCTCGAGGGTGCGCGGGATCGGGGTGGCCGACAACGCCAGGACGTCAACGGCCGTGCGCAGGCGCTTCAGCTGCTCCTTGTGCTCGACGCCGAAACGCTGCTCCTCGTCGACCACCACCAGCCCGAGGTCCTTGAAGCGAATCCCGTCTGACAGCAACCGATGGGTGCCGATGACCAGGTCGACAGTGCCGTCGGCCAGGCCTTCGATGACCTTCTTGGCCTCGGCGTTGGACTGGAACCGCGACAGCGCCTTGACCACCACCGGGAAGGGCGCATAGCGCTCCGAGAACGTCTGGAAGTGTTGCTGCACAAGCAGGGTGGTGGGCACGAGGACCGCGGCCTGCTTGCCGTCCTGGATGGCCTTGAACGCGGCCCTTACCGCGATCTCGGTCTTGCCGTAGCCCACGTCGCCGCAGATCAGCCGGTCCATCGGGACCTCGCGCTCCATGTCGATCTTGACCTCGTCGATGCTGCTCAGCTGGTCGGGGGTCTCGACGTAGACGAAGGCGTCCTCGAGCTCACGCTGCCACGGCGTGTCCGGCGCGAAGGCGTGCCCCTTGGTCGCCATCCGGGCGCTGTAGAGCCTGATCAGCTCGCCCGCGATCGCCTTGACGTGCTTCTTCGCCCTGCCCTTGGTCTTCGCCCAGTCCGCGCCACCCAGCTTGTGCAGGGTGGGCGCCTCGCCGCCGACGTAACGCGTCACCTGGTCGAGCTGGTCCGTGGGCACGAACAACCGGTCGCCGGGCTGCCCCCTCCTGCTGGCGCCATACTCCAGCAACAGGTAGTCGCGGGTGGCCCCGCCCACGGTGCGCTGCACCATCTCGATGAACCTGCCCACGCCGTGCTGCTCGTGGACGACGTGGTCACCAAGGCGCAGCTCCAGCGGATCGACCTGGTTGCGCCGTCGGGACGGCATCTTGCGCATGTCCTTGGTGGAGGTGCCCTGGCTGTTGCCGCCGGTCAGATCCGACTCGGTGACGACGACGAGCTTGGCTCCTGCAGCAACGAATCCGCGACCCAGTGCGCCAGTGGTCACATGCACGAGGCCGGTGGGAAGCCCTGCGAGCGAGCCTGCGTCGGCCTCGATGTGGTTGGGGACATCGTGCTCCGAGAGGACCTCGCTGACCCGTGTGGCCAGACCGCGGCCGTCGGTCACCACGAGCGTGTGCCAACCCTCGTCCGTCCAGCGTCGCAGGTCCGCCAGCACATGCTCGGTGTCCCCGCGAAAGGCATCGACGTCGACGGACTCGATGGAGAGATGCTCGCCGTCATCGGGCTGCAGGTCGTCCTGGGCGAGATCGGTCAGCTCGGCGTCGCTGACGAAGCTGGTCAGCGACCACCACGGGCGGCCGATCTTGAGCGCATGGGCGCGGACGTCGGCCAGTGACCAGTACGACGCCATCCCCAGGATCCCCTGCAGATCAACGGGAACGGCGTTGCCGGCCGCAGCGTTGGACCAGCTCGCGTCAAGGAACTCGGCGCTGGTCGCCACGAGGTCGTGCGCCCGCTTCCGCACCCTCTCGGGGTCGGTCAGGACCACGTGGGTGCCCTGGGGCAGGACATCGAGGAGGCTCTCCATGCCGTCGACCAGCGCTGGCGCGAGGGACTCCATGCCTTCAACCGCGATGCCCTCGGCGACCTTTCGCAGCATGTCCGCGACCCCGGGGAGCTGGTCTGCCAGAAGCGCTGCCCTTGCGCGCACCGCCTCGGTCAGAAGGACCTCTCGACACGGTGGGGCCCAGAGTCCGTGGGCGGCGACCTCGAGGCTTCGTTGGTCAGCGACCTTGAACCAGCGGATCTCCTCGACCGTGTCGCCCCAGAACTCGACGCGGACGGGGTGCTCCTCGGTGGGCGGGAAGATGTCGAGAATGCCTCCGCGCACAGCGAACTCACCTCGACGCTCGACCAGGTCGGTGCGCGTGTATGCGGCCGCGACCAGGGCCTCGACGACCTCGCCGAGCGGCATCTCACTGCCGGGCTTGAGCGACACGGGCTCCAGGTCGCCCAGACCTTTGACCAGAGGCTGCAACAGAGCGCGAATGGGCGCGACGACAACATCGACCGGCCCGTATGCCGAGTCCGTCGCGTCAGGATGGGTGAGGCGACGCAGCACCGCCAGCCTTCGGCCCACCGTGTCGCTGCGCGGACTGAGCCGCTCGTGCGGCAAGGTCTCCCAGCTCGGGAAGTCGGCCACGACCTCGGCCGGGAGGAAACAGCGCAACGCGGCGACCAGGTCCTCGGCCTCACGCCCCGTGGCCGTGACAGCAAGGATCGGGCGTCGGACGCTGCCTTCGTGAGCACCGGCGAGGGCGGCGATAAGCGGTGGGCGGGCACCCGCGGATACAGCAATTTCCAGGACTGCACGTGCGCTCTCGCCCGGCCCTGCAGGCATGGAAAGGATGCTTCGCACGATGGGGTCGGTGACAAGGACGTCGAGCAACGGGGTGAGGCTCATGGTGGGCAAAGCTCCTGGCTATGGGTCGACAGCACAAACGCCCCGTTGCAGAGAACCAACGGGGTAGGCGAACAGCCTAAATCAGCCGGAGTGCCTGGAAGCCGTTGGTCTGGGTCAGCTGCGGTCCGGTCCGCTTGTGGGTGCTGTTCTCACCGAAGGCCGTAGTGAAATGCCCTTGAGCAGCTGGCTTCCGGGCGAACTTCGGATGGTCAGTCCTGAGCTCGTCGCCCCGCTGAAAGCCGCGCCAAAACAACCATGACGACTGCGAACACGATCGCGCAGAAGAGCCCGGTGACCCAATAGAAGCCGGTTGCGTCGAGGCCGACGCCGCGCATTGGCGACGACCACCGTGGGCCGTCGGACTGACAGATGGTCTGCTCCTGCTAAACGGGGAGCCGATCATCTCGACTCCACATCTGTTCCAAGCATTGAAGCCGCACGGAGTAGCCAATGCCGTGGACCCAGATCAGCCAGCCGGGCAGGGACAGGGAGGCGAGCCATCCCCACCAGGCCATGGCACCACGGGCGCGACGCGATTGCTGCCCCTGTGACCCCCGCCCCGGCAGCACTACTTGGAGTGCCAGTGTTGCTGCGCCGCGACCAGACCTTCAGTGACAAGGTGCTCAGCGGCATCAGCAGCATCGCCGATCAGCAGCGGCACCTCGGTGCGCTCGGAACCGGAGAAGACGTGCAGCACGAAATCCGCCGCGTCCATCCGTCCCGGTGGGCGGCCGACGCCGACCCGGATACGTAGATAGTCCCTGGTGCCAACGGACTTGGTGACTGAACGAAGGCCGTTGTGGCCGCCCTCACCGCCGCCGAGCTTGAGTCGCACCTCGGCAAACGGGATGTCGAGATCGTCATGGATGACGATCAGGTTCTCAATGGAGACCTTGTAGAACGACATCAGCCCGGCGACCGGCCCGCCGGACTCGTTCATGTAGGTCAGCGGGATGGCGATGACGGCCCGTGGTCCGGGCGCTCCCCCCGGCGGGCCGCCCGGAGGCACACTGATCCGCACCTCTGACGCGACCGCCCGCGCCTTGTGTGAGCGCAGGTTGGCACCCGCGCGAGCAGCAAGCTCTTCGACGACCATGGCGCCGATGTTGTGCCGGTGACCGGCGTACGCGGGACCGGGGTTGCCCAGTCCGACGATCAGCCAAGGGGTCATCTGGTCCATCTGGTCTCCAGGAATGATTCGAGCGGCAAGAAGCGCATGCCGGCTGGCCCGGTCGGGACGATGTCAGGACCGGGCCGTCCTCAGCGTGCTCAGGCCTTGTCGCCCTCGGCGGCAGGGGCCTCGTCCGCGCCATCCTCGGCTGCGGCCTCTTCGACCGGAGCCTCGGTACCAGCAGGGGCCAGCTCGGCAACCGCCTCGGCGAGCTCGGCCTCGAGGGCCTCCTCGGAGATGGCCTGCGTGACATTGACGATCAGGATGTCGGCGTCGGTCATGAGCTCGGCGCCCTCCGGAAGCACAAGGTCGCGGGCCAGGATCTGGGTGCCGGGCTTGACACCCTCGACCGAGACCTCGACCCTCTCGGGGATGTGCGTGGCCTCGACAGCCAGCTGCACCGTGTTGTTCTCGACGGTCACGACGGTATCCACGGCGGCCGCACCCACGACGTGGACAGGGACGTCAACAGTGACCTTCTCGCCCAGGCGGACCACGACGAGGTCGATGTGGTCGATGAAACGCGTGAGCACGTCGCGCTGGACGTCCTTTGCCAGGGCCAGCTGGTCCTTGCCGTCGATCTCGATGGTGAGCAGGGCGTTGGCGAGCTTCAGGGCCATCATCGTCTGGTGGCCGGGCAGGCTGATGTGCACCGGCTCCGTGCCGTGGCCGTACATGACGGCCGGGATCTTGCCCTCGCGCCGCACGCTGCGGGCGGCACCCTTGCCGAAGGAGGTGCGGATCGTGGCCACGAGCTTGTTGTCGGACATGGGGGTTCTCCTACGTTGCGTGGTGCGGTTCCGCGCGCCGGTGGGGCAGGCATTCACGGGTGGTCTGATCTGTCATCGCTGTGCGGTGGGCCTCGACGCGGGACGCGGCACGACGCCGTCAACAGGCGTGGCGAGCGCGATCCACCCTGATCATCCGGGCGTCTGGCGCCACCGCGTCGATCACGGACTTCTGCGTCAACTGGTTCGGAATTCACCAGCTCCAGTCATGCAGCGTCCCTCGCCGAGGCAACCTGCGAAGTGTAGGCGAACCGGCACGGCATACGGAAATCCAGAGCACACGTGCGCCTGGCGCGTTCCACTGCCACATAGCGCACGAGCGTCACTGACAGCACACGGACGCACGTGCGCGATCTGTGACTTAGATGCGCTATGTCGGCGCCCGAAGGTCAAGGCGTCAGTTGGGAGGGTCGAACAGGCTGGCGACGGAACCGTCCTCGAAGACCTCGCGGATCGCCTGGCTGAGCAGGGGGGCGATCGAGAGCTCGGTGAGCTTGTCGAAGTGACGCTCGGGGGGAATCGGCAGGGTGTTGGTGACGATGACCTCGCGCGCGTTGCAGTTCTTGAGCCGGTCAACGGCGGGCCCGGACAGGATCGCGTGCGTGGCCGCGATGATGACGTCGTCAGCGCCGGCGGCCAGCAGTGCGTCGGCCGCCTTGGTGATCGTCCCGGCGGTGTCGATCATGTCGTCGACCAGGATGCAGCTGCGGCCCTTGACATCACCGACAACACGGTTGGCCACCACCTCGTTGGGCCGGGAGATGTCGCGGGTCTTGTGGATGAACGCCAGCGGCGCACCGCCCAGACGCTTGGACCACTGCTCGGCGACCTTGATCCGACCTGCGTCCGGCGAGACGACGGCCAGCCGCTCCTTGCCGTACTTCTTGCGGACGTACTTCGACAGGATCGGCAGCGCCACGAGGTGGTCGACGGGACCGTCGAAGAACCCTTGAATCTGGTCCGCGTGCAGATCAACGGACATCAGCCGGTCCGCTCCTGCGGTCTTGAACAGGTCGGCGATCAGGCGGGCCGAGATCGGCTCGCGGCCACGGTGCTTCTTGTCCTGCCGCCCATAGCCGTAGTACGGCATGACGACCGTGATCCGCTTGGCCGAGGCACGCTTGAGCGCGTCGACCATGAGCAGGTGCTCCATGATCCACTCGTTGACGGGCGCCGTGTGGCTCTGGATGACGAAGGCGTCCGAGCCCCGCACCGACTCCTCGTAGCGCACGTAGATCTCGCTGTTCGCGAAGTCGTAGGCCGAGGTCGGGACCAGGTTCGTTCCGAGCTGGTAGGCCACCTCTTCGGCGAGCTGTGGGTTGGCCCGGCCGGAGAAGACCATGAGGTTCTTCTCTGTCGCGCGTTTCAGGCCGGTCATGCTTTGGGTTTCCCTTCGGGGGCGATGACGGAGTCTTCGGGATCGTTGAATGAGCTGTCGCCGGCGGCAGCCGCCGCTTTGGCCGAGCTCGTGCCTGCGCGCTTCTCCTGCACCCAGCCGAGCAGATTGCGTTGGGGTGCAACGTTGATGGCCAGAGCGCCCGGCGGCACGTTCTTGCGCACGACCGTCCCGGCGCCCGTGTAGGCACCGTCCCCCACGGTCACCGGCGCGACGAACATGTTGTCCGAGCCGGTGCGGCAGTGGCTGCCGATGGTGGTGTGCGTCTTGTTGACCCCGTCGTAGTTGACGAAGACGCTGGACGCGCCGATGTTGGTCTGCTCACCGATCGTGGCATCCCCGACGTAGGTGAGGTGCGGCACCTTGGAGCCCGCTCCGATCTGGGCGTTCTTGGTCTCCACGAAGGTGCCGATCTTGCCCTTGGCACCGAGCTCGGTGCCGGGACGAAGGTAGGCGAAGGGCCCCACGGTGGCGCCCTCACCGATGACGGCCAGGGACCCATGCGTGCGTATGACGGACGCGCCCTGGCCGATCTCAACGTCCGTGAGCGTGGTGTCGGGTCCGAGGACCACGTCGTCACCAATGGTGCTGGCCCCGTGGATCTGGGTCTGCGGATGGATGGTGACGTCCCGCCCGAAGGTGACGTCGGCGTCGATCCACGTAGTCGCCGGGTCGACCACGGTGACTCCGGCGCGCATCCAGCCCTCGACGATCCGCCGGTTGAGCTCGGCCCCGAGCCGCGCCAGCTGCACCCGGTCGTTGACCCCCTCGGTCTGCCAGAGGTCCTCGATCAGGTGCGCGCTCACCAACAGGCCCTCATCCCGGGCGATTCCAAGCACGTCGGTGAGGTACTTCTCGCCCTGGGCGTTGTCCGTGCCCACCTGGGCCAGCGCCTTGCGCAGGACTGCCGCGTCGAAGGCGTACAGCCCTGAGTTGACCTCGCGGATCTCCAGCTGCGCATCGGTGGCGTCCTTCTGCTCAACGATCCCCGCGACAGAGCCGTCCGCCGCGCGCACGATGCGGCCATAGCCTGATGGATCGGGCAACGTTGCGGTGATCACCGTGACGGCGCTCCCGCTGGCGGCGTGTGCCTCGAGCAGCCCGCCGAGGGTCTCGGCCGCTAGAAGCGGGACGTCTCCATAGGTCACCAGGACGGTGCCTTCCAGCTGCACCGGCAGCGCATCGAGCGCACACTCGGTGGCCCTGCCGGTGCCGTTGACCTCGTCCTGGTCGGCGATGACGGCTCCCGCATCGACCTCAGCGATGTGTGCAGCCACGAGATCACGTCCGTGCCGGACCACGATGGCCAGGTGCTGGGGATCGACCCCCCGAGCGGCAGCGATCGCATGGCCGAGCAGCGTGCGTCCCCCGATGGTGTGCAGGACCTTGGGTATGGCCGACTTCATCCGGGTGCCCTCACCTGCGGCGAGGACGATGACGGCTGCCGGGCGGGACATGGTCACGCGGATGCGCTCCTGAGGGGTCGGAGTCGATGCGGACAGGCACACTCACAGGCACGCCGCTCGCGAGGAAGACCGGTGCGCTGCCTCGCTCATGCTACCTGTCGTCAAGGAGGGGGTCACCGCGAGCGTGAGCATGGGTACGCGTCAAGAGCCCATCTGTGCTGCCGTCCGGCTCGCGTGACCTCAGCTGCATGGAGCGGCGCGAGCGGGCCAACGACTCCAGGCACAACATGCATTTGTACTAGGCAAAGATGGCCGAACGCTGAGGTGGTGCTCGTACGAGCGCATCGGGTCAGAAGGGCCGTTCAGGCTCAATCTGGAGACTCGGGTCATCCGCTCAAACTCGAAATCCGGCCCCTTGAAGGGAAGTGTCGTGCATCGTTGACTTCTCAAGCTCCAACGCAAGCTCGCCAAGCTCCTGGACGTGCGCGGCGCCGCGGTCATCGAGTATGGCCTCATGATGGCGCTCATCGCGATCGTCATCATTGTCGCGGTCACCTCCGTCGGTTCAAGGCTCAGCGTCATCTTCGACACTGTGGCAAGCAGCATCTGACGGGGCTGCGGGCACCGAGGTGAAGGGAAAGCTGGGGAGAGACAGCAGCGCCGCTGTGTTGGGACGGCCGCTGCGCCGCCCCAGGTTCCTCACGCAACGTGCATTGGTGGAAGTCCGTGGCGCCGGGGGGCCGGCAGGGATGCAGGATGCCAAGGGGACCGTAAGGGCTCAACTCACAGGCATGGCGCTCACTTCGAGACCTATTGTACAAAGAGTCGTCAGGCACACTCGACATCTCAAGCTTCAACGCAAGCTCACCAAGCGGCTTGGCGATGGTGTCGCCGCGGCCATTGAGAGCGGGCTCATGATGGCCGTCATCGCTGTCGTCATCATTGTCGGGGTCACCGCTGTCGTCGCCATCAAGGTCAGCTTCATCTTCGAAGATCTGGCGAGAAGCGTGACTCAGCTGAACATGCACTGAGGCCACCGACCTACCGCACGTCAATGCCCCGCGCCTACGTGTGGCTCCCCGGGATGGAATCGAACCATCGTCGCTGCTCCTGATTCCAAAGGTTCAGTCGGGCCCTTGGCGTGGCTCCCCGGGATGGAATCGAACCATCGTCGCTAATCCTGATTCAAAGTCAGGCGGGCCCTGCCAGCAGACCAACCGGGGAACGCTCCGCTCGCGCGGGGCTCCGGCAAGGGTAGTGGACCGGGACGGGGTTGATGGATGAGCCGCAGAGGTAGCGAACCTACGGTTCCGTAGGTTACGGTTGCGTAAGTTTTCCGCACCGAAGGGCACCATCCATGAATTCCGTCGCCTCCGACACCCGGACCTCCGATCCCGACCTCCACGAGGTCGTCACCTCGCACTTGCCAAACTCGACCTCGGTCGAGCAAACCGGGACGCAGCGCGAGGTCGAGCACAAGGGAAGGCTCGAACAGATCGCGCTGTTCGCCTTCATCGCCATCCCGTTCCTGGCCCTATTGTCAGCAATCCCGTTCGCCTGGGGCTGGGGTCTGGGCTGGCACGACGTCGTGATCGCTGTTGTCGCGTATGGCGTTGCCGGCCACGGCGTCACCGTCGGCTTCCACCGCTACTTCACGCATGGTTCGTTCAAGGCTGGGCGCGGGCTTCGGATCGCCCTGGCCATCGCCGGTTCGCTGGCCATCGAGGGACCGGTCATCCGGTGGGTCGCCGACCACCGCCGGCACCATGCCTTCTCGGACCGCGAGGGCGACCCGCACTCCCCGTGGCGCTACGGCGAGACCGTGCCGGCGCTGATCAAGGGCTTGTGGTGGGCCCACACCGGGTGGCTCTTCGACGTCGAGCTGACCCCCCGTGACAAGTACGCCCCTGACCTGATGGCCGACAAGGACCTTCGACGGGTCGAGGCCGCGTTCCCTGCGCTCGTGGCCTTTTCCGTCCTCGCGCCGGCCGTCGTCGGTGGCCTGTGGTCGATGTCTTGGCAGGGCGCGGCAACGGCCTACTTCTGGGGTTCACTGGTCCGCATCGGCCTGCTGCACCACGTCACGTGGTCGATCAACTCGATCTGTCACGCCATCGGCGACCGACCCTTCACCAGCCGTGACAAGTCAGCCAACGTCTGGTGGCTGGCGATCCTGTCGATGGGTGAGTCCTGGCACAACCTGCACCACGCCGACCCGACCTGCGCCCGACACGGCGTGGACAAGGGCCAGCTCGACTCCAGTGCCCGCCTCATCTGGGCCTTCGAGAAGCTCGGCTGGGCCTCTGATGTCCGGTGGCCGCGCCTGGAACGCCTTCGTGCCAGGCGGATTGCGCAGTGACGAAGAATTGTCGGCATCCTGCTGGGCCACCGATATCTCAGCGGACTGCCGCCAACCGGCGACGCACCTCCAGGACATCCTGGGCCTGCCAGTCGGTGTGGTCGTTGCGCCAACCAAGCAGGTCCCTGAACTGGGGCGCCTGGTTGGCGGTGGCATGACCGACGATGTTGCTCGAGCTGATGTCGTAGGAAATCTGCAGATAGCGCAGCAGAGCCAGGACCGCACCGATCTGGGCAGGCCGGTCGAGGATCTGCTGATCGGCCCAGTGCGAGCCGTTGCCCTGGGTGCGCTGGACGATCTCGATGCCTATCGCCTTGTCGTTCAAGCCAATCGTGTGACGGCACATCACGCTCGTCGGAACGATCTGCCACACCTCCCCGTTCTGCGGCACGATGAAGTGCGCGCAGGTGCCGGGCAGCTCCCCCAGGTTCGGCGAGTCGTTTGCGAACCCGTTGCGGGCGCCCGAAGCGGTATCCGTCTCGGTAAAGTGCAGGACGATCATCGAGGGGTTGAGCCGCCACGTGCTCGCGCCGTAGTGCCGGAGAGAGTATTTCGCCATCTCATCCTTGCGCTGCTGGGGGAAGCCGATGAACTTCGGGACCAGACGCAGCGAAGAGGTACTC
Organism: Dermatophilaceae bacterium; assembly: GCA_036569625.1. Lineage (GTDB taxonomy): Bacteria > Actinomycetota > Actinomycetes > Actinomycetales > Dermatophilaceae > UBA4719. The sequence continues at coordinate 12,646 of DATCQG010000084.1, forward strand.
ATGGTGTGCGGCGCAGCTGTGCTGGCCGGCCTGGGGACGGGGGATCTCGTGGTTGAGCGGACGGCAGCTGTGGGCGTCGACCTGGCCGAGGGCGCAGGGGTCGACGTGGTCGACAGGTCAGCCGTCGGGATGGTCGAGGGGGCGGACGTCGGGGTGGTCAACGGCACGCTCGCGCCAGCCCCAGCGCAGCCAGCGACCATCAACGAGAAGGCAGCTGCGCCTGCAAGGGAGCACCCGGCATACCAACGATGTTGTCCCACAGGGACACACGGTAGCGAGTGGAACCACGCAAAGTGGTCGAAGTTGGGCATGATGGCATGGTGACCCCAGCGCTCGAGACCACCGCGACGACGACATCCCGCTCCCGAATGACCGGAAAACAACGACGCGAACAGCTTCTTGAGGTCGGTCGCAAGTTGTTTGCGGACAAGGGTTACGAGGCCACGACGGTCGAGGAGATCGCTGCCAAGGCGGGGGTCTCAAAGCCAGTTGTCTACGAACACTTCGGCGGCAAGGAGGGCCTGTATGCCGTCGTCGTCGACCGCGAGATCCGCTCACTGCTGGACGGGATCAGCGGGGCGCTCACCTCCAACGGCCATGCCAGGATGCTGCTCGAACAGGCGGCACTCGCACTCCTTGACTACATCGAGAACTCGACGGATGGCTTCCGCATCCTTGTGCGCGACTCCCCTGCCGGACAGTCGACCGGGTCGTTCGCCAGCCTGCTCAGCGATGTGGCCAGCCAGGTCGAGCACATCCTCGCCTCCGAGTTCAAGCGCCAGAAGCTGGACCCCAAGACAGCGCCGATCTACGCCCAGATGCTCGTTGGCATGGTGGCCCTGACCGGTCAGTGGTGGGTGGACTCGCGCAAGTTCAAGAAGGCCGACGTTGCTGCCCACCTGGTCAACCTCGCCTGGAACGGTCTGGCCGGGATGCAGCCCAAACCGATCCTGCGCACGGCCAAGTAGTTCGTTCAGGCCGGGGGCACAGCCAACAGTCGACGGACCTCGCCGATACTGACCTGCTCGAACTGCTTGTAGTGCTGCCCGACGCTGCCAAAACGCGTCGGTGTCTGAAGGCAGATGACCTCGTCGAAGCAAGCCCTCAGATCCAAGCAGGTGCTGGGAGCCCCAACCGGGGTCGCAAAGATGACCCGACCCGCCCCTCTACTTCGCACGATCTTCACGGCGGCCCTGGCGGTTGCCCCCGTCGCCACACCGTCATCGACGACAACAACTGTCCGGCCGCTCAGATCACGAGGACCCGCGGCCGGCCAAAGCTCGGCGACGATCTGCTCGACGGCCTGAGAGGCCTCGCGGATCAGGGCATCTACCTCCTCATGCCCCACCCCGGAGGCGGCAACAACGCTGTCATTGAGAACAACCGCGCTGCTCTCGCCGACGGCACCCAGCGCCAG
>DATCQG010000085.1:0-29953 GCA_036569625.1 Dermatophilaceae bacterium
CCTTCACCCGGCGAGGGGATGCGCATCGCAGTGCTTCGCCGTCTGCAGCAGGAGCTCGGGGTCGTTCCGGCCGAGCTGGACCTGATCCTGCCCGCGTTCCGTTACCGGGCAACAGCCGTGGACGGGACCGTCGAGAACGAGCTGTGCCCCGTATATCGGGCGATGACAACGGATGCCCAGCTGACAGTGAACCCTGCTGAGGTCGACGAAGCGTGGTGGGTGCCATGGGCAGTATTCGCTGTGGAGGACGACAGAGTGGACCCGCTGTCCTTGTGGGGCGCGCGGCAGGTGGAGCAGCTGAACGCCCTCGGTCCCGACCCTTTCCGCTGGGCCATCGGCGACCCTGCGTTGCTCCCTGCGGCGGCGTCACCGTGACTTCGACCTTGACCGGGGCTGCTCGCGGAGCCTTCCCACGACGATGCATCAACCTGGTTGACCATCGTGGTGGGATGGGGTCGTGCTGAAAGTCGCCCGCGGACTGTCCTCTCGTGAGCTGCGAGCCATAGCTCAGCTCGAGGCGCGCACCGTAGAGATTGACAGCGGGCGTCTCAAGCTGGAGTGGGGCGTGCTCAAAGCGCGCACGAGTCGGGATGTCGGGGACATCTTGTGGTGGCACGGCGACCAGCTGCTCGGGTTCCTCGGCCTGTATGCCTTTGCACCGCCCACCGTCGAGCTCGCCGGGATGGTCGATCCGACTGCGCGTCGCGGTGGTATCGCGACCGCGCTGCTTGACGTCGCCCTCCCCCTCTGCCGTGACCGCGGGTACCGCCAGGCGCTGCTCGTTACCTCCCGTGCATCCACTCCTGGGAGAAGCTTCGCTCTTCACCGCGGCGCTGCGCTGGAGCACTCCGAGTACGCACTCGTCCTGCTCGACGCGCCCACTGACGGTCCAACCGACCCCAAAGTCACCATACGGACGGCGACTCAGGCCGACGCTCCCGAAGTCTCCCGGCTCCTCACGGCGGCGTTCGGAATCCCACCGTCACATGTGTTGGACCTGCAGGCGACCGAAGCTTCCAGCACCCTGCTGGTGGAGTCTGCCGGGTCTGCGGTCGGCACGCTGCGGCTGACCCGCGATGGCGACCAGGCCGCGGGCATCTATGGGTTCGCCATCGACCCCTCCTGGCAGGGCCGTGGCATTGGACGAGACGTCTTGCGCCGCGTCTGTCACCAGCTGCGCGGCGAGGGGGCCCACCGGATCGGCCTGGAGGTCGCGGTCGACAACGACCACGCTCTCGGCCTCTACACCTCATTGGGATTTGCTCCGGTGACGACCGAGGACTACTACGCCCTCCCTGCCCTCTGAGGGCGCCTGCGCGACCAGCAGCCAGGTCCCGGCGCAGGACTAGTCTCGCGACCCACGGCGTTGTTCTTCGGTATGACACTCAACGACATTCCGCTCGTCACCATCGATGGCGAACCAACCTCGCTCGCCCAATACGCGGACAAGGTCAAGCTCATCGTCAACGTGGCCTCGCGCTGCGGCCTGACGCCGCAGTACAGCAAGCTCGAGGAGCTGCAGAAGGTCTACGGCGAAAGAGGCTTCACCGTGCTGGGCTTCCCGAGCAACCAGTTCCTACAGGAGCTCAACAGCTCCGAGGCGATCGCGACGTTCTGCTCACAAACCTATGGCGTGACTTTTCCGATGTTCGAAAAGATCAGAGTGAACGGACGCTCTCAGCATCCGCTGTACGCCGAGCTGACCAGGACACCGGACGCTGAAGGCAATGCCGGCAAGGTGAAGTGGAACTTCGAGAAGTTCGTGGTCACACCCTCCGGCGCCGTGCACCGCTTCCGTTCGAAAGTTGAGCCGGATGCACCCGAGATCGTCGCTTTGATCGAGAGCTCCCTGCCCGAAGCCGGCTGACTCCCGTCCGGATCGAGGAACTGGCATGAACGACGCAGCTCAACCCCCATCCGTGGTCGTGATCGGCGGCGGCTATGGCGGCGTCAACGTCGCCCGGGCGTTGGACGATGTCGCCCATGTGACCCTCGTGGAACCAAAAGACGCATTCGTGCACAACATCGCCGCCTTGCGGGCTCTGGTAGAGCCCGCCTGGTTGCCTCGAATCTTCCTGCCCTACGACAATCTGCTCTCACACGGAACCGTCCTGCGAAACCGGGCGGTGCACGTCGACGCCGAGCAGATCGTCCTCGCATCCGGCCAACGCCTGAAAGCAGACTTCATCGTTCTGGCGACTGGCTCGTCCTACCCCTTCCCGGCCAAGAGCGGCGATCTGAACACCGTTGATGCGATTGCTCGTTACCGCGCCACGCACGCAAACCTCGACCGCGCCAACCGTGTCATGCTGCTGGGCGCTGGAGCTGTCGGGCTGGAGCTTGCCGGTGAGATAGCCGCCGCATGGCCGGACAAGCTGATCGTGCTGGTCGACACGGCCGACCAGATCCTGCCCGGTCCCTACGACCCGCGGCTGCGTGACGAGCTCAACCGCCAGCTCGACGACCTCGGGGTGGAGAGAGTCATGGGCAGTGCGCTGGCCCGCCTGCCCGCCACCTCTCCCGGTGAAACCGGCACCTTCGGGGTCTCCACCTCAGCCGGTGCCCGGATCGAGGCGGACATCTGGTTCCGTTGTTACGGGGTCACCCCCGCGACCGGTTACCTGGGCGATGAGCTGGTCGCGGCGCGAACCCAGAACGGCTACCTCAAGGTCACCCCCCACCTACAGGTCGTCGGGCTCGACCGGGTTTACGCCCTCGGCGACATAGCTGAGATCGACGTCAACAGAGCGGCTGTAGCCGGACGTCAGGCACAGGTCGTGGCCGCCAACATCCAGGCGCAGATCGCGGGAACCGCAGAGCGCATCACCTACACCCCCGGCCCACCAGTGATAATCCTGCCGTTGGGTCCCGCCGGCGGTGCAGGCCAGCTCCCGAACCGGGACGACATAGCCCCTGCTGAGTTCGTCGCCAAGGTCAAGGGGCGGGACATGATGGTCGGCCGTTACGCCGATCTCCTCAACACCCCCACAGGAGAAGCAGCTGCGCGGTAGTCAAAGCTGCTGACCCGGATGAACGTGGCGAGGATCGGCCGAGCCAGTGCAGACTCGGCCTATGGATGAGTACTCAGCAGCGCTCGACCGAGCGCACCTGCATGCACTGGACTGGTTGTCGTCCCTGGAGGATCGACCGGTCCCACCGCAGGCCTCCATCGGCGAGGTGACACAGGCGCTGGACGTGGTCCTTCCGAACGAAGGGTCCGACCCAGCGTCGGTCGTCGACCTGCTCGCCGATGCGTGCGATCCCGGCCTCACCGCCATGGGGTCGGGGCGGTTCTTCGGCTTCGTGATCGGAGGGACCCATCCGGCCGCCTTGGCGGCCGACTGGTTGGTCAGCGCATGGGACCAGAACTGCGGTCTGCGCCGTGTGACCCCGGCGTACAGCGCGGTCGAAGACATTACCAGCGCCTGGCTGCTGGGCCTCCTCGGGCTGCCCAGCGAGAGCGCCGTCGGGTTTGTGACAGGCGGCACCATGGCAAACTTCACCGGGCTTGCGGCAGGTCGGGACGCCGTCCTCCGCCGGGCCGGCTGGGACGTGGCCCAACGCGGACTCAACGGCGGACCACGTGTTCGTGTCCTGGTGGGCGCCGAGCGTCACGACACCGTCGACCTCTCCCTTCGCTACCTCGGGCTCGGATCGCCCGAGTCGGTCGCGGTGGATGAGCAAGGGCGGCTTCGTGCGGATGTGCTGCAGTCTGCACTCGCAGAAGGGGATGACGAGCCGACGATCGTCGTACTCCAGGCAGGAAACGTGCACTCCGGCGCGTTCGACCCGTTCACCGAGGCGATCAGCGCCGCACACGCCCACGGCGCCTGGGTGCACGTCGATGGTGCGTTCGGCCTTTGGGCGGCGGCCTCACCGTCATACCAGCACCTCGTCACGGGTTATCAGGAGGCGGACTCCTGGGCCACGGACGCACACAAGACGTTGAACGTGCCCTATGACACCGGCCTCGCCATCGTGCGCGACGCCGCAGCCCTGCGCGCGGCGATGGGTTATCACGGCGCGTACCTGATCCACGACGAGCTTGGCGAGCCGTTCGACAAGGTGCCCGAGACCTCGCGGCGCGGGCGTGCGTTTCCGGTGTGGGCCGTACTGCGATCGCTGGGGCGGTCAGGGGTGGCCGAGCTCGTCGAGCGTCTCTGCCGGCATGCCTCTACCTTCGCCACGGGCCTGAACGACATCGAGGGCGTGGCAGTTCTCAACGACGTCGAGTTCACACAGGTATGCGCGGCGTTCGGCACCGACCAGCGCACCAAGGAGGTCGTGCGCCGGCTGCTCGCGGACGGCACGGCCTGGATGACTGGCTCGACCTGGCGCAACCAGAGCGTGCTCCGGATCTCGGTGAGCAACTGGTCGACGACCGAGAACGACGTCGAGCGCAGTCTGGATGCCGTTCGCAGAGCGGTCATCGGGCTCTGATCCGGCCGAGCGAGCGCCGCGGTGCGGCCACGATTCATCAAAATGGCCCACTCGACCACGTTGAGACGACATGATGGCCTTCGGTGGGTCTGTCTCGTCCGCCGATTTGGTCAGGGTCCACGGTCCACGCCATCCGCGTTTCAACAGAGACGACGAGTAGGGGGTGAGAGCACGTGAGGGTGCCAGACGATCCGGGCGATGAAGGGTCAACACCCCCTCGGACCAGACTCGGACGTCGGAAGAGTCGAGAAAACAACGCCTGGCCGGACTCGGCGTCACGCCCGCTGAGCGACCCTGGAGTGCCAGCCCGAGTCGCACCGTTCGCTGCTGCCGCGATCATCGCACTCGTGTTGGTTCTGTTGCCACCGAGCTCATCGGACCTGTCAATGCTCGCGGCGGCTGCCGTTCTGACGACCATCGTGATTGCGTCGGCGCTGCTCCTCCCGTGGGCCCGGCTGCCCGCTTGGTCCCAGGCGAGCATCCCTCTGACCTTTTTTGCAGTGGTCGCCATGCTGCGTCAATCCATGGGCGGCGCGGTCTCGGGTTACTCCCCGCTGGTGATGCTGCCCATCCTCTGGCTGGCGACCTACGGTGGCCGGACCCAGTTCCGAATCGCCATCGCCGCAACGGCCCTCACATTCCTTGCCCCACAGATCCTGGTGGGCGCGCCGCTGTATCCCGACACCGGATGGCGCGGGTCGATCATCTGGGTCACCATTGGGCTGTTGGCCGGCTCCGCGACGCAAAAACTGGTCACGCAGTCCCGACATCGCAGCGCCGACGTGGCCGCCCTGGGCGCCATCACCCGAGCCCTCTCCGCCACCTCCGATCCACGCCCGGAATTGTGCGCCGCAGCTCAGCACGTCACAGGGGCCGCGTTCGCGGTCCTGTTCGAGCCACACGATGAGACCCTGGTAGCCACCGCTGGAACGGACCTGGTCAACCTTGGGATGCGCGTCGACCCAAGAACCCACAACTGCGCCACGGCGAAGGCCTGGCGCAGCGGGACGAGGATCTACATCGCAGACATCTCGGCAGACCCCCATTCATCGACGCTCACCAAGAACGCCAGGGCCCGCGCCCTCCTGTGTCAACCGGTCATTCGAAACCAACACACCACGGCCGTGCTCGTCGTCGGTTTCTACGAATCGCATCAGCACGCACCCGCGCACGCGTTATACCTGGTCGAGCTGCTCGCGGCCGAGATCGGTGCCGCGATCGACCGGGCCAATCTTGTCGCCCTCCTTGCAGCGCAGTCGCGTCGGGACCCGCTCACCGGGGCCGCAAATCGTCGCAGCTGGGACGAGGAGATTGACCGAGAGCTGGCTCGCGCCCGCCGCACCGGCGACCCGCTCACCGTCGCCATCATCGACATGGACCACTTCAAGGCCTTCAACGACACCAACGGCCATCTCGCCGGTGACGTTCTCCTGAAAGACTTTGTCACCGCCATCCGGGCCGAGCTCCGTCCATGTGACGTCGTCGCCCGATGGGGCGGGGAAGAGTTCGCTCTCGCCTTGCCCGACTGCGACCTTCAACGAGCCCAGATCATTGCCTCCCGGCTGCTGAAGGTCGTGCCCAGCGGTCAGACTGCCAGCATCGGGCTGGCCCAGGCCGGGATCCGGCACACTGCTCGGGCCCTGATCGAGCGAGCTGACCGGGCGGTCTACATGGCGAAGGATGGCGGCCGTAACCAGGTCAGGGCCTATCAAAGCTCGCCGCCTCTCAGCCCAGCAACAGCTCCTGGAAAACCCGGTCTGGCTGAGTTGGCTCCACATCAGGGCTGAGGCAGGAGAATGCGATCCCCTCAGTGGCAAAGTGGCTTCCCGCCGGCGCGGCCCAGGCTCTGACCACCATCGAGACCTCTCCCCAGTCTCTGTCCCAAGGCGTCGCAGCCCTCGTCCTGGTGGGGTGGGCCGCCTTCCTGGTCGCTATCGCCACGCGGCTCAGCACGCGCCGCGAGCTGCGGTAGCCGACCTCGGCGGGCGATGTGCCCGGGGCACCTCTGGTGCCCCGGGCACTCCTATGCGCAGGCAGGGAGGTCGCGCCTTGATCCGCACGCCAGGCTCAGGGGGCAAGTCCGATGAGGACTGCGTTCTGCGCAAGATCGCCGACACTGTGGGCGAGGACGGTCGGGAGGTTGGGGTTGACGGCCCAGAGCGCGGCGACCCCGTGCATCGCCGACCACAGGACCAGCGCGGTCGTCAGTGGATCGGCGATACGGAGTTTTCCGGACGCCATGGCCGCGGTGACATCGGCGACCAGGTCGCCCAGGGCGCTGCCGGTCTCGGGCGGGGGTTCACCCGGGCCGGCAGCAGGGGGTTCGAGGAAGAGGACGCGGAAGAGGGCCGGTTCGGCCAGTGCGAACTCCAGGTACGCCCGGCCCCGCAACCGGAGTCGTTCGACCGGGCTGAGGTCGTCGGCCACAGCATCGGTCTGGCTCACGCGAAACTGGGCCCAGCCGGATGCGCTGGCTTCTTTCAGAAGGAGGTCTCGCGTCGACCAGTAGTGGTAGAGGGACGGCGGGGTGCAACCGGCTTCCTTCACGATGGTGGCAATGGTGACCCGGTCGGGGCTCCCGGTCTCGACCAGCTGGACCTTCAACACGGCGGGATTCGTGCTCGTGAGCGTGTCCTTCACCTGTTTCGGCCTGCTCATGCTGCGCGGTTTCAGCCGACTGATCGGTTGGATCGCGATCGTGGCCGGGGTGTTCACCCTCCTTGGCCAGATCCCATCGCTGGCTCGTTTGTTCATGGTGGCCAACGTCGCGTACATCGCGTGGTATGTCGGAATCGGTCGCCGATTCTGGCGGGCGGCCCACCAACCCTTATGAAGGAAGTGTCCAGTCGACGGTCACCCCGGCTGCCTCATCGAGGGTGGGCTCGTAACCACCTGCGGGCGAATGGGCACCACGGCACCACGGTCAGTCCCTCGTCCGCTGCCCGAGCCATGGACGCCCGGACGAGCGCTGGACCGCCGCCCGTCCTTCCAGCTCGGGGGGAACGACGGTGTGAACAAGGATCAGTCGCCCGTGGTCCGTCCGGTACACCAGCCTCGCCGTGTGTCCTTCCAACGGTCGATGGCGGCTGTCAACCATTTCGCTCACCCCTCCCAAGGCTGCGTCGGGATCGCAACGGATAATCGACCAGTGACCCACATGCGCAAACCTTGGCGACGGAGGCGCACGGTTCACACAGGGCCACGACGCACTCTCTCGGTGAGGTCGCGAATCGTGGTCGCGATTCTTGCAGTTGCTGCGTTCGGGCTCGCCGCGTCCGGGACCGCGTCCTATCTGGTACAGCGCAAGGGGGCTCTGGCCGCCGTGGATGCGCAGCTTCTGCACACCGTCCCGAATCTGAAGACCATCGCATTGGGCCAGACCTCCGGGGCTCCACTGACCAGTGTCGATGCGGTGCTGACCGTAGCCATGCAACAGGTCATTCCGGCCCCGAACGAGAGCGTCCTGGGCTTCATCGATGGAAAGCCCGTACTGGTTCCTGGGGTGAACCTGCCGTTCCGTATCGACAAGGACCGTGCCCTGGTCGCCCGCCTCGTCTCCGAGGCACACCCGACCCAAGTGGTCATCGGCACCGCCAAGAGCGCGCTCGGAACGCTTCGCTATCTGATCGTGCCCGTCCATGTCGCGGGTGATCCGAGCACCGGCCTGTATGTCGCCGCGTACGACCTTGACGCCGAGCTCGCCCTTGTTGCCCAGTCGTTCCAGACCTACATCCGGGTCGCGCTGGTAGCCCTGGCCCTGGTGGGTCTCGTCGCCTCTTTTGCGGCAGGCCGGCTGCTACGCCCGATCCGGCTGCTGCGCGATGCCGCTGCGGGCAGCAGCAACGCCGCAGATCTCACCGACCGAATTCCCGTGACCGGAAGCGACGACGTCTCGGAGCTCGCCAGGGCGATCAACTCCATGTTCGACCGGCTTCAGGATTCGGCCAGGAGCCAGCGGCGTCTTCTCAACGACGTCGGTCACGAGCTGAAGACGCCGATCACGATCATCCGAGGTCACCTGGAGCTGCTGGACACCGGCAACGTGGATGAGGTCAGGGCGACCCGGGCGCTGGCCATCGACGAGCTCGACCGGATGAGCACCCTCGTGTCCGACATCTCGCTGCTCGCAGCGTCGAAGGCGCCTAACTTCGTGGAGCTCACCGAGGTCGACCTCGAGGCGTTCACGGCGGCGGTCGGCACAAAGGCATCCGCACTGGATCCCGCCCGTACCTGGCGCGTGGAGTCTGCAAGGGGGCTGGCACTCATCGATGCCGGCCACATCACCCAGGCCTGGCTGCAACTGGCCGACAACGCGGTGAAGTACTCGACTCCCGGCGCGCCGATCGTCATCGTCGCCGAGGTTGCGGAGACCCCGACGGGGAGCTGGCTGAACCTGTCAGTTCGTGACAGCGGACCCGGCATACCGCCCGAGGCACAGGAGCGGATCTTCGAGCGGTTCAGCCAGCTTGGGTCCAGCTGGGCCACCGAGGGATCCGGGCTCGGTCTGTCCATCGTGTCGGCGATCGCCGAAGCTCACGGCGGCAGTGTGCTGCTCTCAGGCGCGCCGGGCGAGGGGTCGACGTTCACGATCCGGATCCCCCTCGTCACCGAAGAGCAACCGTCCCAGCCAGATGAGGAGAAAAGGTGAGCAGGATTCTTGTTGCCGAGGACGAGACCCGGATTGCATCCTTCGTCGAGAAGGGTCTTGGCGCGGCCGGCTTTGCCGTGACGGTGACGGCTGACGGCCCCGCCGCTCTCGCCCAGGCGCAGACCGGCCAGTTCGACCTGATGATCCTGGACATCGGCCTGCCCGGGTGCGACGGCTTCGACATCCTGCAGACCCTGCGAGGTGAGGGCAATCCCATCGCGGTCATCGTGCTGACCGCCCGGGACTCCGCCGCCGACACGCTGCGTGGTCTGGAAGGGGGCGCCGACGACTACATGTCCAAGCCGTTCCGCTTCGATGAGCTGCTGGCACGGGTGCGCCTGCGTTTGAAGGATGGGCAGCCAGGGCCAGTCGGTCTGTTGCAGGTGCGCGGTTTGGAGCTCGATCTCAAGACCCGGCGGATCAGCGTCGACGGGACCATGTTCGACCTGTCGGCGCGCGAGTTCGCTCTCGCTGAGGAGTTCTTGCGCCACCCCGATCAGGTGCTCAGCCGCGAGCAGCTGCTCAGCCGGGTATGGGGGCTCGATTTCGACCCGGGCTCGAACGTGGTCGAGGTCTATGTCCGTTACCTGCGTGCCAAGATCGGCGCCGCCCGGATCGAGACGGTGCGCGGCATGGGATACAGGCTGAAGTGAGATCGCGATGGCCGGCCCAGCGTCGGGTCCACACAGGATCGCGCGCAACTGAGGGCGTGCCGCTGTGCGACACGCCCTCGGTGGCGACGCTGCCGGACCCTGGACAACCATCCAGCCCGCGGCGGCGAAGCAGCTGTCTGCTTCCGCTGGCTACCTCATCGAGGTTGAGGGCGACATGCCCGTACGCGGCATCGGCTGGGGAGCAACGGCGTGCATGGGCGTTGTCACGCTCGGCATAACTGCGTGATACGCGGGCAGAGTCTGCGGGGCCGGCCGGGCGACCTGTCCGACGGTGGTGTGCATCGGGGCGTGCATTCTGGCCTTCGTCGTGGCTGGCGTGGTCGGAGCCGTCGTCACACCGCCGCGGATGCCCTTGGCGTTGGTGCTGGCGTGCTCCTTGGCCGTGTCGCTCGCGTTCGCGGCAGCCGGTCCGACACCCCCGACCTGCAGAACCTGACCTGGGGCATCCGCAGCGCTCAACGCTCCGGTGGCTGCGTGCGCTCCTCCAGCGGCAAGCGCAACGCCGAGCAGGCTCGCTGCCCCGGTAGCGATCAGCTTCGTGGATGTCTTCATCATATTTTCTTACCCTTCATTCCAACGCCCCGGTTCCGGGCCGCTGCAATGACTCTCTCAGCGCGCTATGAGATGACCTGGTGCGCCGGATGAGAGAGTTCTCATCCGCGCCCCCACCGAGCCTGGGCCGATAGATCGCCCATCTCGACAGAGATCGACCTGCTGATCAGACCAGCGCGGCATGAAGCGACGCCAGCAGTGCCTGCGGCGCGCCGACCATGGCCGGCCCGTACCAGGTCAGGAACCGCCCACTGACCAGCGCGCACGGGACGCCCGGAAAGGCCTCCGGGCCGTCCGTCTCGGTGAACTGGTACGGCTCGTCCGGCAACACCACCAGATCCACCTCGGGAAGCCGTTCCAGCCCCAGCTTCGGGTAGCGCCGCTGGCTGTCGGCCAGGACGTTGTCCACCCCGAGGCGCTGCAACACATCGCCGGCATAGGTGTCGCTGCCCAGATGCATCCAGGGGCGACGCCAGATCGGCACCACCGCCCGCAACCGGCGACCCTCGACCACAGGAGGCGGGTTCAACCAGGAATTCCGCGCCTGGCTCAACCATCTGGTGTCGATGGCCCCCACGGCGCGAAGCAGCTTGTCGATTGAAGCCAGCGCCTGGTCCACGGTCCGGATATCTGTGACCCAAACCGGAATCCCGTGCGCCCGAAGCACAGCGAGGTCCGGCGGGCGGTTCTCCTCAGCATTCGCAACGACCAGGTCCGGCGCCAGAGCAACAATCGCCTCCAGGCGCGGGTTCTTCGTCCCGCCGATCCGCGAGACAGCCAGGTCTGCAGGATGTGTGCACCAGTCCGTCGCTCCCACCAGCTTCTCCCGGCAGCTGAATGCCAAGGCTTCCGTCAACGACGGGACCAGACTGACGATCCGGGATGCCCCGTTGGCCAACGGCACCACTGCGCCCGCGTCGTCCACAAAGCTGACCATGTCAACGCCTGCGGCGGGCCGTCCCGAAGATCGACCGGGTGATCTCGCGGCCCAGGACCGTGCCGGCCGAGCGCAGGATCGACCTGAAGGCGCCCGACGTGACGACCTGCTCAACCATGGACTCCTCCGCCTTGGGCTGGCGACCGGCGGACGCCGGAGCCGGTGCATCAACGTGAGCAGGCGCGGGCGTCTGCCCGGGTGTCGGCGCTGCCTGGATCCCGGCCTGGAGCTTCTCATAGGCCGAGTCGCGGTCGACCATCCCGGCATACTTGCTCTTGAGTGAAGATGCCGTAATCACCTGCTGCACAACAGAATCCGTCGAGGACGCCATCGTCGACTTCGGCGCACGCATCCGGGTCCAGGCCACCGGCGTGGGGGCGCCACGTTCGGACAGGACCGTGATGACGGCCTCACCGGTGCCGGGCTGGGTCAGAAGCTCCTCGAGGTCATAGCCGCTGTGCGGGAACGTCGAGACCGTGGCCTTCAGGGCTTTGGCGTCCTCGGGAGTGAACGCGCGCAGGGCATGCTGGACCCTGTTGCCGAGCTGGCCCAGGACGCCCGACGGCACATCCTTGGGGGTCTGGGTCACAAAGAAGATGCCGACACCCTTGGAGCGAATCAGCCGCACGGTCTGCTCGATCGCGTCCAGGCACGTGGTGCTCGCGCCATCGAACAGCAGTGTGCCTCGTCGAAGAAGAAGACGAGCTTGGGCTTGTCTACGTCGCCGACCTCCGGCAGGTCGTGGAAAAGATCGGCGAGCATCCACATCAGGAACGTCGAGAACAGCTTGGGCCGGTCCTGGACTGCCGGCAGCTCGAGACAGGTGACCATGCCCTTTCCATCCGCGGCAAGGCGCATGAGGTCAGCGGTGTCGAACTCGGGCTCGCCGAAGAAGGCCTCGGCGCCCTGATCCGAGAACGCAATGAGGTTGCGCAAAATGACGCCAGCCGTCGCCGTGGACAAGCCACCCAGATCCTTGAGGTCATCCTTGCCCTCATCCGATGTGAGGTAAGCGATGACCGCGCGCAGGTCTTTGATGTCGAGCAACGCCAGACCCCGGGAGTCGGCGAAGTGGAAGACAAGCCCGAGGCTGGACTCCTGGGTCTCGTTCAACCCCAACACCTTTGACAGCAGGGTCGGCCCGAACGACGTGATAGTGGTCCGGATGGGTATGCCGTTGCCCAAACCACCCAGGGACAGGAACTCGGTCGGATAGGCAGCGCCAACCCACTGCTGCCCTACGTCCGTGGCACGTGCGCTGACCTTCTCGTTGGCGACACCCGCGGTCGCCATACCGGAAAGGTCGCCCTTGATATCCGCGAGGAAGACCGGCACACCCTGACCCGAGAGCTGCTCGGCCATGAGCTGGAGAGTCTTGGTCTTTCCCGTCCCGGTGGCGCCCGCGACGAGGCCGTGGCGGTTCATCACCGCGAGCGGCGGTCGTATGGATACGTCCGGATGAGCGGTGCCATCGGTCACCGCGGCACCGAAGTCCAGTGCAGGGCCGTCGAAGGCGTAGCCCGCCTTGATCTGGTCGAGCAGGCTGTGTGGGGTTGCATCGGTCACCTTCGGCACTCTATTACGGCACCAATCGCAGTCGACCCGAATGACCCGATGATCTTCAGAGCACACCGGGCGCCCAGAACGTGCCCGGCCTGAGATGATCCGGTGCTTGGCGGGCGCCCGAGCCGAGGCGCTCAGAAACGAGAGCAGGAACGGGACCCGCGTGATGTTCATCCCCACCGGCGGTTTCGGGTGGGTGACGGGCAACCGCGCAACCGCTCCCTCAGATCAACACGAGTGCTTTCTCGTCCTGACCTTGGCCGACCAGCGCGACGTTCTCAGCATGGTCGATCAGGCACGAGAAGCCGGTGCAGAGATCATCATGGAACCAGCCGATCAGCCATGGGGATTCACGGCTGTGTTCGCCGATCCGGACGGCCATCTCTGGCAGGTGCGATCGGCAACCCAGGCGGGCCCGTCGGCTCGATCGGCCGGCCGACAGTGAGCGCGTCGCGCAGCGGAGGCGAAAGCTGCGCGAACGCCGAGTCCGGCGGTGTCCCGGTCGCGTCCAGCGTCTTGCTGAAGAAGCAGCGGGCCGCCGCCGCCACGACCACGTCGAAGATCTCCGCGTCGCTGAGCCCACAGTCGCGCAGGGCGTGGATGTCCTGGTCGGTCACGTCAGCGGCTCCTGTGACGATCTTCCCGGCGAGCGAGACCACTGCTCGATCGACGGGTGTGCGCGCAGCCGATGCGGGATCGCCGACGAGGTCGATGACCTCCTCCTCGGACAGGAACTCTTGGGCCAAGATGCGCCCGTGCGCCAGGCTGCAGTAGCTCGAGCGCAGCGCGATGGCCGCGGCCACGGTCACCAGCTCGTACCGTCGAGGATCCATGGTCCCTTTGATGGCCCCATTGAGCTGCCGCCATGCCTGATAGACCGCTGGCCTGATGCCGAAGGTCCTGGCGAGGTTGGGCAGATAACCCCATGACTGCCGGTCGGCAGCGAAGAACTCGGCTAACAGACCTGACGCCGAATCCTCCTCCACGCCCTGGACAAAGGGCATGACAACCTCCTGTTCGGTGGAGCTCATCTCCTGGCCTCTCTGTCGGCAGGCCTGGCCGCTTGGTGTCGGCTCGGGTCGAAACCCTCGAAACTGGTTTCACCCATGGAGAAGATCCCCCGCTGGGGGAGCCAGAAGTCGCCGAGCCGCGCCTGTCCCGGGAGCGGACCCGGCGACCCCAGGTCGACACCGTTCAAGACGGCGGTGCTGTCGGCGACGCTCCAGATCAGGCGCGGGTTCGCCTTGAACCACTGACCATTTGGCGCAGTCCCGCCGAGCCGGATTCGCCCGGCCCGTAGTACCGGCGCAGCTGCCCGTCCCATCACGGCCAGCACTGCCCGGTTGTCCCACATCGCGCGCGGCATCAGCCGACCGGCACCGGTCATCAGGGTGGTCGCTGCCGTGCGCTCCAGCTCGATGTTCCACACGAGTACGCCGCCAACCTCGACGACGAGTCGGCACGGACCCGTCCACGTGAGCGAGATGTCGGCGATGGATGCCGCGGTGATCGCAGCATCGAAGTATCGGGTGCAACTCGCGTCGGTAGGAGTGTCCCCGTAGAAGACCCAGGTGCCGTCAGGGTCGCGATGCCACACAGAGTGGTATGGCCGACCGAACGGGTTGGCCGGGAATCGTCGCAGCGCGAGGTAATGCCCGCTGCGGAATGGCAGTCCCATCACGCCGTACCCGGCGAACCGCTCACCCCGGCCGGGGCCGGGAGCGCTGAGCTGTTCGGTGCGCTCTGCGACAGCTCGTGGAGTGGTCATCATCGTCGTCCTCCTCGTCCGGACTTCCTGTCCGACCATGCTGGGACAACACGTGCCGCGCCGTCATGGGGCAAGTGCCTCATCTTTGTCGGCGGGACCGGCAACGCCGGCAGGTCAGTCGGGCAGCAGTACGCCGACCAGCCCATGCGACAGGGCGAACAGCGCAGCCCCGGTCCGGTTGGAGGTGTTGAGCTTCGCGTAGATGTGCTCCACATGGTTGCGGGCCGTCTTCGGGGCGATGTGCAGCTCGGCGGCCACCTCGGCGGCCGAGCAGCCGCACGCGATCAGACGGAGGACATCAACCTCACGGTCCGTCAGCCCGGCCGGCCACGAGCCGCGAGCCGGCCTGCTGTGCCCCGCTGCCGCGAGCACGGCCTCTACCGCCGGTCCGTCGAGCCGTCCTTCCCGGACTTCCTTGCGGAGGACTTGCGCCGCGTCCTCGGGTTGGTGTGCCGTCCGATGAGGGGAGGGTTCGCGCAACGACTGGTAGGCATCTGAGGCGGCGAGAATTCGTTCGGGCAGCCGTAGCTCCGCCCCTGATGTCCCCTGCGGGTAGCCAGAACCGTCGAGCCGCTCATGGTGCGCACCGGCGAGCTGGGCAATTCCACGCAGCGCGCCGACCCGGGTCAGGATCCGTTGGGTCAGATACGGGTGCAGACGCACGTGCTCCTGTTCCGCCATCGACAGGGCGGATGTCTTGCTCCAGACCCGATTCGGCACACCCATCCGCCCGAGATCGTGCACGTGCCCGGCGCGGCGCAGGTCCCGCACGTGCGACTCACCCAGGCCGAGGCTTGCGCCAGCACGGGCGGCGAGCTCGGCCACCACCCGGGAGTGACCCACGGTCCAAGGCGACTTGAGATCCACAAAGTCGCCCATCGCCTCGAGCAACGCATCCAGCTCGCTCTCCGTGAGCACCCGGTCGCTGTCGGGGGCCAGCTGGATCGCGCTCTGCCACACGTCGTCTTCGACCAACGGCATCAGCTCCGGCACATGTTCGCAGAAGACACTCACCAGAGCCGGATCGAACTGTGTGCCACTGCGCTCACGCGCCATGGCAACGGCCGCCTCGACACCGCCCGATCGCAGGTGCACCTCGGCAACGTCGGCGAGGTGGACCAAGCGCATACCGAGGGGGATGCGGACGCCAGCCGCCCCGGTCGGCAACCCACTGCCGTCCCAGCGTTCGAACGTGTACGTGAGCCCAAGGCTCACCTGTTCGGGCAACCCCAACCGCCCCGCCAGGTTCCCGGCAGACTGGCAGTGAGAGCTGATCAGCTCACTCATCTGAGCTCGGGCGTGCACCACGAAGGAAGCGAGCCTGGCCGTGTGGGCCGACAGCGGGCGGGCACTACCCACGTACCGGAGGAGTAGTGACGCGAAGGGCGGACCGCGCCAGTCAACCTCGTACGATGCCGCGCGGAACTCGATGTCGTTGCCGAACAGCTCAGCAAACTCCTGGGAGTCGGCATGGCAACCAATCCAAGCCAGCAGCCCGCCGTAGTAGGCAGTCTCACGCTCAACCGCGTCTGCGCCGATCAGGTCAGCGAGCTTCATCGCGATCAAGCATGAGCGGAGCATGTGTTCTTGCGGCTGTCCGAGGCCCAGGTCGATGGCAAGCGAAAGGGCAGCCAGCAACTCTGAGCGTCTCGGCCGACCGGCACCCGTAGGAGGCGCGTCCACCAGCCAAACGGTACCCGTCCCTTCTGGAGTGGCGAGAGCCCACACCCGTGGGTATTGGCTCGCGCCACCGGGGACGAGCCGGGACGGTTCCCGTCGGTCAGGTCGTGCCCGAGGGGTGCCTGATCTTCCGCCCGTGGACGGGCATCCGGTGTTGACTCATTTTGCTCTTGACCGGGCGGTCAGTCAGGATGACACTTTAGGTACCGGGTCCGTCTTCGGAACGGCGGACCATCAGCAAGGAAGGTCGCTGGTTCGCATGAGTGGTAAGAGATTTCTAGGCTTGGCCGCCCTTATCGCGGGCATCTACGCGGCGCTGTCCCCGATCTGGACAAACAACCCGACAGACACCAACAAGGGCACGTACACGATGATCGCTCTTGGTGTCGTCACTGCGGCTCTGGCGCTTGCATCCCTTTACAGGCCAGGCGTTGTCGCGACCGACTCACTCATCGCGTTGATGGGCGTGCTGTTCGTCGTGTCGCCTTGGGTCATGAGCTTCAGCACCACCGCTTACCGGCCGATGGCCTGGACGGCGTGGGTCGTGGGCCTCGTGGCGCTGGTGGCCGGCGCAGCTGAATTCCAGCTGGACCGCTCGGAGCACGGCGCGCATGGCATTGTCACCCACTAAGGAGCCGACACACCACTGAACAGGAGGATTTCGATGGCGCGAGTTCGCACGGCATTTCGCGGGCGGACCCGCGCCCTCGCTCCTGAGGGCTCCCCGAGTCTTCCGGATGCCTCTACCAGTACCGACACCCCTTCCAGCGACGGTGAGGTTGCCGGCAGCGGTGAGGCCCGGGAACGGATCCTTGACGCCGCCGAAGATCTCTTCGCCGCAGACGGTTTCGACGCGACGTCCACTTCGCGTATTGCACGTCGCGCTGCGGTAGCCAAGGGCCTGCTCTTCTACTACTTCCCCCGCAAGACGGACCTGCTGCGCACACTGTTCACCGAGCGACTCCCCGCGCAGCCGTTGTCCAGCGTCGTCGGGATCGCCGTCAAAGGAGATCTGGCCGGTTCGCTGGTGCGTCTGGCGGACCGGATCGGCCTGACCCGTCATCA
The DNA here is from genome assembly GCA_036569625.1 of Dermatophilaceae bacterium. Classification (GTDB taxonomy): domain Bacteria; phylum Actinomycetota; class Actinomycetes; order Actinomycetales; family Dermatophilaceae; genus UBA4719. The sequence goes on from DATCQG010000085.1 coordinate 17,328, forward strand.
CTCACAGGTGCTCAGCGAGATTCTGTTCCGCGAGGCAACCACCCACCCTGACGTGCGCGACCACATCGGCGCCCTGCACACGGCGCTGATGGACGTCACCGAGACAGTTCTCGACGCCGCCAGCCCGCGACAGCTCGATGGTGGACGACGGAGGGCGGCTGCCGGAACCTTCGTGGCAGTGCTGCTGCACGAAGCCAACTTCAACCGGTTCGACGGCCCGGCGCCAGACCTTGGTGCCACGGCCGAGATCGTCTCGAGCGGGCTGCTTGCGTAGGGACTATCAAGCGCTTGACTCGCGATCGCCGATGTAAGCCGCCAGCGCTGGGTCGGCGCTGGCGATGCGGTGGGCCTCCTCGCCGCCATCGCAGCGCAGCAGCGCGACGATGAGTCCGGACGGGATACGGGCCACGACCTGCCAGTGCCCACCGGCGGACTCCCAGCGTCGAAGGGTGTCCAGAGCTGGCTGCTCCACGCCTTCGTCGGGGTCACCTGCGGTCATCTCAGCGGCCAACGTGCACACTGCAGGGCTCCGGACCAGGCGACTGTCATTTGACCTTCTCCCATCCACGTCGTGGCGCTCGGCTGCCGAGCTGGTCGTCGCGACTGCGGTAGACGATGTACGGGCGGGTGAGATACCCCAGAGGCGCGCTGAATACATGGACCAAGCGAGTGAAGGGCCACAGCCCGAACAGTGCGAACGCAGCCAGGCCGTGGAGCTTGAAGCCGATGGGTGCCGCTGCCATCAACTCTGGATGCAGCGAGAACCGGAAGATGCCGCGGAACCACACGGACACCCCGCCGCGGTAGTCGTAGTGCCCAAAGACGTTGGCGACCACCGTGTTGACCAGACCCAGCACGATCACCGTCGCTAGAAAGACGTACATCGTCTTGTCCATCCGGGTGGTCGCGGAGAACACGGGCCCGACCGTGCGCCGTCGGTAGATCAGGATCGCCATGCCCGCCACGGTGCAGACTCCCGCCACGGACCCGACACTGACTGCCATGAAGTGGTAGAGGCCCTCGGAGATGCCGACGAACTCGGTCCACCGCTTCGGGATGCCCAGGCCCATGATGTGACCGCCGAGAACAAACAAGATGCCAAAGTGGAACAGCGGGCTCCCCAGACGCAGCAACCGGCTTTCGTAGAGCTGCGACGATCGGGTGGTCCAGCCGAACTTGTCGTAGCGGTAACGCCAGAAGTGCCCGACGGCGAACACGGTCAGACAGATGTAGGGGAAGACGACCCACAAGAAGGTGTCCAGACCACTGGTCATGATCGTCCTCCCCGGCCGGCCGGCGCACCGTTGCGCAAATCCGTTGGCGCAAACGTGGGTGAGGGCAACGCGACCGGGCCACCACCACCACCGCGTTCTGGCATGTATTCCGGAGGAGCGAAGGGTGCGAGGCCGACCTCCTCAGCCGGCGGGCCCTGCGCCGCGAGCCTCATCACGGCCTCCCTGTCGTCACCAGCGAGCGGCGGAAGGGTGGCGCTGACGGCCTGCAACACGTAGGCCCAAGGCGAGTGTGCGTCCTCCAGGGCCAAACGCAAGAGCTCCAGACCCGCACGATGATCCAACAGCAGAACCCGTGCCGCTGCCAGATCAGCAATGGCACCGAACTCGAGCACCACGGCGAGGTGGTCGGGCAGCTCGCCGTCGGAAAGGATCATGCCCGACTCGCGGTATGCCGTCTTGAACCGCAGCAGCGCCACTCCCCTGTTGCGGGTGTCGCCGAACTCGAAGTAGGTCAGGTAGAGGCAGCAACGCTTTTGGTGGTCGAAGGTCGCCACGAAGTCTGCGGCCAGCTCCGGCAGGGCAGTGACCTCGAGATGACTCAGGAAGGCCAAGAGTGGATCCGAGACCGAGGTGGGCAGCAGTGACGCCGCGTGGCGCAGTAGCCCGGCTCGAGCTATCAGCTCTTCGTCGGGATAGCCCAGCAACAGCGACGCGCTCTGCCAGGCCACCACCAGCTGCTGATCGGTGAGGCCCTTCGGGAGCCGCGACCTGGACACTCGAGCTCTAACCTTCACGAGTCTGCCTCCGGTGAATCCGGGCTTGGTAGATCAGACTGCGGTGACTGATCTTCGGGCTCGTCGGGGTGGCGCTTGGGGAACATTCCCTCGGGTTTTTCCCGGCCGTTCCAGTTGAGCAGGTTGGTGCGCCCGCGACGGTGCTCGGTCTCGACCACGGAGTCACTGGTCTGCCGATCCTTGAGCATCTGGAAGTTCTCCACCGCAATCGGGGTCGGCACGCCCGAGCCCTCACCGAAGGGCCCCGAACCGCCCATGCCCGGGCCGCCCTCGAAGTCCAGGCTGCACTCGGTCGCCAGCTCCTCCAGGGCGTGCGCCTGCTCGGCGTGCGCCGGCGGTATGACGTACCGCTCGTCGTACTTGGCAATCGCGAGCAGACGGAACATGTCCTGGATCTGCACACCGGTCATGCCGACTGCCTCGGCGAGAGACTCGTTGGCAGGCCGGCCCATGTTGACCTCGCGCATGTAGGAACGCATGGCCGCCAGACGCCGCAGCACCGCGTCCACCGGTGCGGTGTCGCCAGCGGTGAAGAGCTCCGCGAGGTACTCGATCGGGATCCGCAGGGCCTCGATCGCCGCGAACAGGTTCTCACCGTCCTCAGCGTCATGGCCAGTATCGCGCACGATGTCGACCACCGGCGACAGCGGCGGGATGTACCAGACCATGGGCATGGTGCGGTACTCCGGGTGCAGCGGGAGAGCGATCTTGAAGGTGTTGATCAGCGCCCAGATCGGTGATCGCTGCGCTGCCAGGACCCAGTCCCTGGGTATGCCGGCCTGCTCCGCCTCGCGCATCACGTCCGGGTCGTTCGGGTCCAGGAAGACGCTGCGCTGCGCCTCATACAGGCCGTGGTCGTCGGTGGTGGAGGCAGCCTCGAGAACCTTGTCCGCGTCATACAGCATGAGCCCGATGTAGCGAAGGCGACCGACGCACGTCTCGGCGCATACGGTGGGCAGACCCACCTCGATGCGCGGGAAGCAGAAGGTGCACTTCTCGGCCTTGCCGGTCTTGTGGTTGAAGTAGATCTTTTTGTACGGGCAGCCCGAGACGCACATACGCCAGCCACGGCAACGGTCCTGGTCGACCAGGACGATGCCGTCCTCTTCGCGTTTGTAGATCGCGCCCGAGGGACAGGAGGCGGCACATGACGGGTTCAGGCAGTGCTCGCAGATCCTCGGCAGGTAGAACATGAACGTCTGCTCGAACTCGAACTTCACCTTGTCGGCGATGTTCTTGAGGATCACGTCCTTGTGCCCATGCTCGATCGAACCGCCGAGGTCGTCGTCCCAGTTCGCGCTCCAGGCGATGTTGATGTTCTTGCCGGAGATCAGCGACTTGGGTCGGGCGACCGGCGTGTGCTCCTGGGCGGGTGCGTCGGTCAGGGTGCTGTAGTCGTAGGTCCACGGCTCGTAGTAGTCCGAGATGGACGGCAGCTTGGGGTTGGAGAAGATGGTCGCGAGCTTCTGGAGGCGGCCGCCGCCCTTGAGTGCGAGCCGGCCGCGACGGTTCAGCGTCCAGCCGCCCTTCCACTTCTCCTGGTCCTCGTATCCGCGCGGATACCCTTGTCCGGGGCGGGTTTCGACGTTGTTGAACCAGACGTACTCGGTGCCGGACCGGTTGGTCCATGCTTGTTTGCAGGTGACCGAGCAGGTGTGGCACCCGATGCACTTGTCCAGGTTCATCACCATCGCCATCTGAGCCATGACTCTCATCTGGCTTCTCCGATCGCGCGCAGCTGCGCTGCACTACCAATCAGGCTCACCCGCATCAGGCTCGCGCACATCAGTACGTCACCTCCTGCGAGCGACGGCGGATCATGGTGACCTCGTCGCGTTGGTTCCCGGTGGGGCCGAGATAGTTGAAGGCGAAGCAGAGCTGGGCGTAGCCGCCGATCAGATGGCTTGGTTTGATCATCAGCCGAGTGAGCGAGTTGTGGATGCCGCCCCGCTGGCCCGATGTCTCGGCGATCGGGACGTCGATCAGCCGGTCCTGGGCGTGGTGCATGTAGACGGTGCCTTCAGGCATCCGGTGGCTGACGATCGCACGCGCGACCACGACGCCGTTTCGGTTGACCGCCTCCATCCAGTCGTTGTCGTGGATGCCGACCTTGGCCGCATCCTCCTTGCTGATCCAGATGGTCTGGCCACCGCGGGACAGCGAGAGCATGAACAGGTTGTCCTGGTACTCCGAGTGGATGGACCACTTGCTGTGTGGTGTCAGGTAGCGCACCATCACGCCCAGCTCGCCCCCGGGGCCCATCTCGCCGGTCTGGCCGATTTTTGGCTCGCCGAACAATGCCGACATGTTCAGCGGCGGACGGAAGACCGGGAGCCCCTCACCGAGCTCGGTGATCCAGTCGTGGTCAAGGTAGAAGTGCATCCGCCCCGTGAGGGTGTGCCACGGCTTGAGTCGTTCGACGTTGATCGTGAACGGTGAGTACCGCCGGCCACCGGCCTCCGACCCGGACCATTCCGGCGAGGTGATGACCGGCACGGGCGCCCCTTGTGTGTTGGCGAAGGTGATCCGCTTGCCTTCGTGCTCGGCGGCGAGGTCGGCCAGCTTGACCCCGGTTCGCTTCTCGAGGGTCTGGAAACCCTGCGTGGCCAGGTGACCGTTCGTGGTGCCCGACATGGCCAGGATCGCCTCGCAGGCATCGACGTCACGAGCCAGGGACGGGCGACCATCGGCCGGACCGCCGCGGACGGCGCCGTTCTTGTGACGCAGGTAGCTGATCTCCTTGTCCAGCTGGAACGTCACACCCTTGGTGGTGGCGCCGAGCGTGTCCACCAGAGGTCCCACGGCTGCCATCTTGGCGTGGACTGCGCCGTAGTCGCGTTCTACGACAACGAGCTTGGGCATCGTCACACCGGGGACGGGCTCGCACTCCCCCGCCTTCCAGTCCCGGACGACGCCATGCGGGTTCGCCATCGCATCGGCGGTGTCATGGGTCAGCGGCACCGCGACCACGTCCTTGCGGACACCCAGGTGCTCCGACGCGAGCTCGCTGAACCGCTGCGAGATGGTCATGAACGCGTCCCAGTCGGTTCGCGTCTGCCAGGGCGGGCTGATCGCCGGGTTGAACGAGTGCACGAAGGGGTGCATGTCGGTGGTGTTGAGGTCGTGCTTCTCGTACCAGGTGGCCGCAGGCAGCACGACGTCGGAGAAGATCGTGGTGCTGGTCATCCGGAAGTCCAGCGTCAGCAACAGGTCGAGCTTGCCGGTGGGCGCCTCGTCATGCCAGACGACATCCCTGGGCCGGTCCTTCTCCCGGGTCTCGGTCGCCCGAACCGAGTGGTCGGTGCCGAGCAGATGCTTGAGGAAGTACTCGTTGCCCTTGGCCGACGAGCCCAGGAGGTTGGCGCGCCAGATCGAGAGCACCCGTGGGTAGTTCTCCTCGGCATCCGGGTCCTCGCAGGCGAAGTTGAGCCGGCCCGACTTCAGCTCGTCGACGACGTGGTCGGCGACAGGGCGTCCCGCCGCCTCGGCCTCGTCGGTCAGGTCGAGCGGGTTGCGGTCGAAGGTCGGGTAGGACGGCATCCACCCCATCCGGGCGGACTGCGCGATGATGTCGGCGGTCGTCTTGCCCGCCAGCTGTCCGCCGGGGGCGGCTGCGACGAGCGTGTCCGCGCCGAAGTGGTCGTAGCGGAACTGGTTGCTGTGCAGATACCAGTACGCCGTCTGGATCATGTTCCGCGGTGGGCGGGACCAGTCCAGGGCGTTGGCGATCTGGTTGTACCCGGTGATCGGGCGGACCTTCTCCTGGCCGACGTAGTGCGCCCACCCACCTCCGTTGACGCCCTGACACCCGGTCAGGTTGGTCAGCGTCAAGAAAGCCCGGTAGATGGTGTCGGAGTGGAACCAGTGGTTGGTGCCCGCGCCCATGATGATCATCGAACGCCCTTGGGACTCCTCGGCATTGGCCGCGAACTCCCGAGCGATCCGGGCCGCGGCCGAGGCCGCGACACCGGTGATCTTCTCCTGCCAAGAGGGCGTGTAGGGCTCGGCGGCGTCGTCGTAGCCCGTTGGCCACGTGCCGGGCAGACCGTCCCGGACGACGCCATACTGCGCGAGCATCAGGTCGTACACGGTCGTCACCAGGTGCCCGTTGACGCGGCGGACCGGAACCCCACGGCGGATGAATGCGGGCTCGCCGGCTGACTCGCCGACGCTGTCGAAGCGCGGCATCACGACCTCGACAGCGGGCTCGGCGCCGCCCTCGGCACTGAGCATCGGGCGGACGTCACCCAGGTCGAGGTTCCACTTGCCGACGCCTGCCTCGCCGTAGCGGTGCCCCATCGAGCCGTTGGGCACCACAGCCTGCTGGGTCACGGCGTCCAGGAGCACGGTCTTGAACGCCGCGTTCTCGCTGGCAGCCTGCTCGCCGCCGAGGTCCTCTGCGGTCAGGAACTTGCCGGCCAGATACGCGCCGTCACGTTCAACCAGGCGCACCAGGAACGGCAGATCCGTGTAACGAGAGACGTATTGGGTGAAGTAGGGGACCTGTCGGTCGACGAAGAACTCCTTGAGGATGACGTGGCCCATCGACATGGCCAGGGCTCCGTCGGTGCCCGGCTTCGCAGGCAGCCACTCGTCGGCGAACTTCACGTTGTCTGCATAGTCCGGCGCGACCGCGATGACCTTCTGGCCTCGGTAGCGAGCCTCGGTCATCCAGTGCGCATCCGGTGTTCGCGTGACAGGCACGTTGGAGCCCCACATGATCAGATAGCCCGCATCCCACCAGTCCCCGGACTCCGGCACGTCGGTCTGGTCGCCGAATACCTGGGGCGAGGCGACTGGCAGGTCGGCATACCAGTCATAGAAGCTGAGCATCGAGCCACCGATGAGGTTGACGAACCGCGCACCGGAGGCGTGCGAGACCATCGACATGGCCGGGATGGGCGAGAACCCGGCCACGCGGTCGGGGCCCCACTTCTTGATGGTGTGGACGTGGGCTGCGGCGACGATCTCGGAGGCTTCCTCCCAGGTGGCGCGCACCAGCCCGCCCTTGCCACGGGCAGCCTTGTAGCGTTTGGACCGCTGGGGGTCGCCGACGATGTCGGCCCAGGCCAGGACCGGGTCACCCAGACGCGCCTTGGCTTCGCGGTACATCTCCAGGAGCACGCCGCGCACGTACGGATAGCGCACCCGCGTGGGTGAGTAGGTGTACCAGGAGAAGGCAGCCCCGCGGGGACAGCCGCGGGGCTCGTACTCCGGTGAGTCGGGTCCAACGGAGGGGTAGTCGGTCTGTTGCGACTCCCACGTGATGATGCCGTCCTTGACATAGACCTTCCATGAGCAGGACCCGGTGCAGTTCACGCCGTGGGTGGACCGGACCACCTTGTCGTGGGCCCACCGGTCGCGGTAGAAGGCATCCGACTCGCGCCCGCCGCTTCGGTGAAGGGTGCGCAGGTCCGCGGAGACCTCGGCCTTGGTGAAGAACCTCCTGGTGCGGACCAAGGCCTGGGTGATCGCATTGTCCAGACCGTCGCCGGTCGCTCCTGCCCACTGGTCGTTGCTCACGCGCGGTGCCCTCTCGCTGTGTCAGTCAATGTCGGTTATGCCAATGTTGTTGATGCTGAACCGAACTGGGCCCGCACGGACTCGATGCGCTCCCACTGGTCAGCATCAAGGGCGGCCAGAGCGGCGGGGAAGACGCCGTCCTGCTCCTTGAGAATGTGCTCGCGCAGCAGGCGCAAGGTGCCCAGCAGCCGGTCAGGCCAGGTCGGGTCGTCAGGCACGCAGCCGGTGGCCTCACCCAGCACGTTCTCGATCTCGCGGTGCTCGGATCGCAGCACCTCGATGTGGTCTGGGAACTCATCTTCCATCTCGGGAAACAGCCCCTGCTCCTCGACCACTGTGTGTGGAGCGAGGACACAGGAGATCTGCCTGCAGCTCGCCACGACCTCCTCAAGGTGTTGATCCGCAAGCGAGCTCTTGACCTGGCTGATGAGGGCAACAACCGCGTCATGCTCGCGGGTGAGCTCGCCAATAACGGCGATCTGCTGGCACCCGCAGTACTCGCACATCAGGCACTACCTGACGCCGGCGACACCGCCGGTCGCCCCGAGGTTCTGGCATCAACGCTACGGCGCCGGGCGGCGGACCGAACCACCGTCATCGTGAACACCATGGTTGAGGCAGCCACCACCGCCAAGAGCGCCAAACCCAAGCCATACGAACCTAGTCGGCCGTGGATGAAACCCATCACCAGCGGAGGGACGAACCCGCCCAGACCACCGGCAGCCCCGACCAACCCGGTGACGGACCCGACCTTGTTGGCCGGCGCCACCTGGGCCACCAGGGCAAAGGTCGCCCCGCTGCCGGCGCCCAATGCGGCGGCCATGGTCAGGAACGCGATCGTGCCCAAGGGGATGAGAGATGGGGTGAACGACTGTATGGTCGCCCCGACCGTGAGGACTGCATAAACTGCGGTCAGAACCGGTATGGGGCCGACCCTGTCCGACAGCCATCCGCCGACGGGACGCGCCACCACGGCAAGGACCACGAAGCCGGCCATCCGGTTGGCAGCGTCCACCTGACTCAGGTGGTAGGCGGTCTTGAGGTAGGCAGGCAGGTAGACCGAGAAGGCCACGTAGCCACCGAAAGCCACGGCATACAGGATGCACGCCTGCCGCGTGATGGAAAGCCGGGCCGTGGCTGCCAGACGGGCACCCAGCGGCTCGGTCGGCACCGTCCGTCCCGGTGCGTCGCGCATGACCAACCAGGCGGTCACGGCATACAGGGCCAGGACAATGGCGGTGATCAGGAACGGTGCGGACGACCCGTGTGCGGTCACCAGCTTCACCGTGGTCAGCGCGCTGATCGCGGTCCCGCCCATCCCGACTCCGAAGACACCGATAGCGAGTCCGCGACGCTCGGGTGGGAACCAGGCGTTTACGAAAGGAACACCAACGGCGAAGGCGGTGCCGCCGACACCGAGGAAGAACCCACCAATCAGCAGCGTTACCAACGACCTCTGACCGGCCAGACCGATGAAGAGGACCGGCACGATCGTGGCAACCGAGACCAGCGGGAACATCACGCGACCACCAAAGCGGTCGGTCAATGCCCCGACCGGTATCCGGCCCAGCGAACCGACGATCACCGGCACCGCGACCAGCAATGCCTGTTGGGAACCCGACAAGCTCAACAGATCCTTGTAGCGGGTGCCCAGTGGACTGAGCAAGGCCCAGGCCCAGAAGTTCACCGCGAAGCCCAGCGTGGCCAAGGCCAGCATCACCATCGGCTGGCGGCTTCTGGAGCCGGATGGTGGGCTGGCGATGAGGGGGCTGCTCATATGGGACCTTCGCGGTGCGGTAGCTGACTTCCATTCGGTGTGGTCATCTTGTCCCTCAATCCCTAACCAGGAAAAACGGGCCGCAACCGGGCCCGGAACTCACAGCGAGTATGCCGCGCTGCACGGCTTTCGGATACCCACAAGGATCATGCCAGCGACAAGCTGCGAACAGGGACCAAGGGCCCGATTTCTACCGAACAATACCGTGTAAAACCGTGGCACGTCTATCGCTGGTGATCCGGGCGGGGGCTCCGGACCCGGATCCGCTTGTCCAGGGCGTCAACGGTAAGCAGCACAAGAGCGGAGCTCAAGGCGACCGCCCAGCCCGCGGCAGGCGGGCTCGCCTGCCCGAGCAGCAGCGCAGCGGGGGGCACGAGCAGGACGACCAGCGAGAACGCGAGCCCTGCGGAAGCGGCCGGGATGAGGAGACGGTTGGTGGTCCAGCCCAGGTCACCCGGCCACCGTGTGGAGCTCCGACAGGCAAAGGCGTTGGCCGTCTGCGCGATGACCACCGTCATGAATGCCGCACCGGAGGCGGCCATGAGGTCGTGACCGACCGGGAAGGCTTGGCCGGGAAGCCATCCGACGGCCAGCAGGGACGCCAGGAAGGCGGCCATGCTGAGCATCGCCTCCAAGGGGCCGAGGAGGCCAAACGCGCGCCTCAGCACCGTGCGGTTCATGAGGCGGCCCCTGACCGGCGGCCCGTCGAGCAGGTGGCGGGCGGGGGGCTCCGCGCCCAGGGCGACTGCCGAGAGGGTGTCGGTGCCGAGGTCCAGGGCGAGAATCTGCAGGACACCGAGCGCGAGCGGGAAGCGCCCGCCGGAGAGGGCCCAGACGAGGAACGGCGTGAGCTCGGCGACGTTGTCAGTCAGGTGGTAGGTCAGGAAACGGCGGATGTTCACGAACGTCGCCCGTCCCTGCTCAACCCCGGCGACGATGCTGGCAAAGGCGTCGTCGAGGAGCACCAGGTCCGCCGCCTCACGGGCGACGTCGGTTCCCGAGCGCCCCATGGCGACGCCGATGTTCGCCTCGTGCAGGGCGGGGGCGTCGTTCACTCCGTCGCCCGTCATGGCGACGACGTGACCTCTTGAGCGCAGGGCCCTCGCGATGCGGAGCTTGTCCTCGGGCGAGACCCGGGCGACGACCAGACCGTCGTGGTCGAGGAGGGCGGCCAGGACACGCTCGTTGGCGGGGAGATCGGCACCAATCAGGACTGGAGAGTCGGGCTTGCGCAGCCCCACCTCGTCGGCGATGGCCGCGGCCGTCGCCGGATGGTCGCCGGTCACCATCGCCACGCCGATGCCAGCCCGTCTGCACGCGGCGAGGGCTTCGGTGACGTCCCCGCGCGGCGGGTCCTCCAGGGCGACCAGACCCAACAGGTGCAGGTCTCGTTCGGTCTCCTCCGGGGTGGTGGGCGTATGACCAGCACCTGCGGCAGCAGCGATGGCCCGAACCCTCAGCCCCCGCGCCGTCAGGGAGTCCACAACTGCGTGGGCGGCGTCTCCGTCACCGCACAACGGGAGGACGCCGTCAGGGGATCCCTTGACCACGACGCCGTCGTCGACGACCACTGACATGCGGCGCAAGCGCGGGTCGAAGGGGAAGCGCAGCTCCACCGGGTGCCGGCGCCGGTCGCCCTCCGTGTCGATACCCAGCCTGCGGGCGAAGGCGTCGAGGGCGGCCTCCATCGGATCGCCATGCGCCTGCCACTGCCCGTCCACCTCCAAGGCATAGCCGGTGGAGCAGCGCATCCCGGCCAGGGCCAGAGCGGCGCACGGGTCGGGAGCAGAGGTCGAGGACCAGATGAGCCGGGCCTCTGGGTCGTATCCAGGGCCGTCCACGGTCACCGCCCCTGCTGGCGTCCAGGCCTCGACGACGGTCATCTGGTTGCGGGTCAGGGTCCCCGTCTTGTCGGTGCAGATGAACGTGGTCGAACCGAGGGTCTCGACGGCTTCGAGGTTGCGCACGAGGATCTGTCGCTTGGCCATCTGCTCGGCGCCCCATGCCAGCGACAGCGTCACGGTCGGCAGCAGCGCCTCTGGGACCAGAGCCACCGTGACGCCGATCGCGAAGACGAAACCATCCTGCAGCGGGTTACCCACGAGCAGTGAGATCAGGAGGAACAGGCCGCCGACGCCAAGGGCGATGGCCGCGATGAGGCGCACCACCGCGTTCAGCCCGCGCGTCAGTGGGGTGTCGGGCTTGGCCGACGATGTGGTCAGCTTGGCGATGTTGGCCAGACGTGTCTGCGCGCCCGTTGAGACCACCAGGGCACGGGCCTCCCCCTGAACGACGAACGTCCCGGCATAAAGGATCTCGCCGTCCCCCATGGCTCCCGCCCCGCTCTCACCCGTGAGCATCGAGGAGTCCACGAGCAGCCGGTTGGCTTTCGTGAGGACAGCATCGGCCGGTACCCGATCCCCGCTCTCGAGCAGGAGCACGTCGTCGACCACGACATCCTCGGCCTCGATGATCTGGCGGCGGTCGTCCCGCCAGACCGAGACCTGGGTCGGGAGCATGGCACGCAAGCGGTCGGCGGCGCGGTCGGCCCTGCCCTGCTGCGCGAACGCAAATAATGCGTTCAGCACAATGACTGCAAAGATCGCGATGCCCAGCTGTGGCAGTCCCGCGATCAGGGCAAGGAGCCCGGCGACCCACAGCATCAGTGCGAAGAAGTGGGTGAGCTCTCCGACCAGACGTCGGGCGGCCGACGGCCGTCTGGAGGCGGGGAGCCGGTTGGGTCCGTGCTCAGCACGCCTGCCGGCCGCTTCGGCTGTGGTCAGGCCCTGCTTCGTGATAGCGGACATGCGATCCTTTCTCGCTCCCACCACGAGCATGCGACGGGTTGACCCGAACCGGAAAGTGCCCTTGGTCCCCCGCCTCGCGCCTCACCGAGAACGGACTAGGTCAACTCGGCTAGTGGGATCGAGGAGTCTGCCAAGCTTTCCGCGTTGATGATGGCGCCGGAGCGCACGAGCGCCTTGATCTGGTCGCCCTGGTCCCAGAGGTTGGCGTTCATGCCGGCGAGCACCCGCCCGTCCTTGACCCAGAAAGCCAGGAACTCACGACCGGCCAGATCACCGCGAAGCACCACGCGGTCCCAGTCGTCGGCGTAGCCGTGGTACTCCATGCCGAGGTCGTACTGGTCGGAGTAGGAGTACGGAAGCTTCGCGTATGCCGTGTGCTGGCCGAGCATGTTGCGCGCCGCAGCCGGGCCCTGGTTCAGCGCGTTGGCCCAGTGCTCCATGCGAATATGCTTGTTGTACATGGGGTTCCACGTCGCCGCAACATCACCGG
>DATCQG010000086.1:0-13809 GCA_036569625.1 Dermatophilaceae bacterium
GTCGTCAACGACGATGAGTATGCCGCGTGGCCGCTGCCCCGCGACGCTCACGACGTGCTCGTGAATGCCGTGATCACCCCTGGGCGAGGCCTCACCTTCATCCCGGGATCGGGCTCAGTTTCCTGACGCGTCAGGGGTCAACGTCAGCTCGTCACCGCCACCAGCGCGCACAGCCTTCTCGCTGAAGGGCCACGGATAGGTCCGGTTCGCAACCCACGCATCCGCCTGGTCGACGTAGTGGACGTCGTAGGGGTGGCCGGAGTTGCCGCTCTGGTTGACCCAGGTCGACGCGTCAAGGTCACCCAGGTTGACGACCATCCGCATCGACGGTGCCCAGTCCACCTGATAGCCCTTGCTGGCCGTCCAGCCGTTGGCGTTGACGATGGAGGAACCGCCAGGCATCTGCCAGGGGCCCCGGTTGAACATCGCCCGGACCGGACCCGGCACCGAGGCGACACCCAGGACCTTGTGCTGGAGAGTGAGCTGGTGAAGCCGGCCCCACTGCCAGGTGCCGGGGTTCTTGCCCAGCCTGCGGGTCAGGTCCATCCGCGCCTCGACCATCGACTGGCGCAGGATCTCGTCACGACCCTCGATGACCCCGGGTGTCAGGTTGTTGTCCCACCACTGGTCACGCGGCGACTTCAACAGCCGGGAGACCGCCTGCATCCACCGCCCGCCCCCATCGGGCTTCATGTCACCCAGCTCGCCACCGAAGGTCAGCGCCAGGATGTTGGACCACACCGAGTTGTAGAAAGCCGCGGCCGCGCCAGAGGGAGACCGGCCGCTGGGTTGGGTGAAGTTCCAGGTGCGCAGCAGGTCCTGCGCCTCCTCCGTGAACGGGTCGTCGAGCTTGACCGCCAACAGCGCCTTGACGAGCTCGGGAGCGAACTCGTTGCGGGTGTCGGCCTGGATCTGGGACATCCGCGCCGGGGTGACCTTGGCGGTGGCCGTGATCAGGGTCCTGATCCGTTCGCTGCGGTAGCCGTAGTCCCACTCGGTGGTCAGGAAAGGCGACGAGCTGGCGGTTACGGCCTGGTTGGCGGCAACGATGTATCCCTCGGGCGGGTCGTATGCCGAGGGCATCTGCTCGAAGGGGACAAAACCGGTCCAGTCGTACCGCGGGTCCCAACCCGGCGCGGGCAAGTAGCCCGGTGGCGCCCCCACGGTCGATGACACCCGGATCGGGATCTGCCCTGGGGCCTGGTAGCCGATGTGGCCCTGGTTGTCCGCGTACAGCAGGTTTTGGGCAGGGACCGCGAAATCCCTTGCGGCGTCACGGAACTGGGCAAAGTTCTGCGCAGTGTCGATCTTGAAGATCGCGTCCGCGGTGTGCCCGGGCAACAAGCCTGTCCAGGCAAGGGAAACGGCATACGAGGTGGTCTCGGCCTTGCCGTTGACCAGAGCGGTCTGGCCGGCCTGGGCCACCGACTGGATCACGTCCGAGAGCAGCGGTCCGTGAACCGTCTCACGAACCGTTGTGGTGACGTCCTTGCCGCCCGCGACCTTGATGGTCTCGGTGTGCTGCGTCAATGGCAGGAAGCCCTTGAGTCGGCGGTAGGTGTCTCCCTTGACCTGCTCGAGGTAGAAGTCGCTGACGTCCGGGCCAAGGTTGGTGATGCCCCACGCGATGCTCTGGTTGTGCCCGACCACGATGCCCGGCAGACCGGCGAAGGAGAAGCCTGCGACGTCAAAAGGACAGGATGGCGAAACACTGCGACAGTGCAGCCCGGTCTGGTACCAGATGCCGGGGATGCCGACGCCGAGGTGAGGATCGTTGGCCAGCAATGGTTTTCCGGTCGATGAGCGCTTCGGCCCCACAACCCACGAGTTGGACCCCACGCCTTCGCCTCGACCGACCATCACCGGAAGCTGGTCGAGAGCTGCGGCCACCTCGGCGTAGACGGCGCCGGCTGCCCTGCCACCAGGGGCGGACCCGGAAGCAGCCGTCGGGACGGCCCGGATGGGCGAGGCCGCGCTCTGGGTCGAGCTGGCGACACTGGGGCGCCAGTCCTGTGCGGAGAGGATCGGGTGGTGGGAGTCGATCGGGTAGGGCGGGAAGATCTGCGCCAGCCGGGCAGGGCTGATCCGCCCCGAGAGCCGGGCGCGGGTGAGCTCGTTGTCGTAGTCGCCACGCAGATCCCACGCCATCGCCTTGAGCCATGCCAGGGAGTCCGCCGGTGACCAGGGCTCGACCCGGTAGTCGGGGAACTTCTGGCCGAGAACCGTGTACTCCAGACCCATCTTGTCCGGACTGCCCGCCGCCTTGATGTAGGCGTTGACCCCGTCGGCGTACGCCTGAAGGTACTGCCGGGTCGTTGACGACAGCGTCGGCAGCTCGGCCTCGGCCACGCGGCGCCAGCCCATGGTCCGGATCAAGCGGTCGGTCTGGACGCCGTCCTGGCCAACCATCTCGGAGAGCCGGCCAGCGGTGATGTGCCGCCGCAGGTCCATCTCGAAGAAGCGATCCTGCGCAGCCACATAACCCTGGGCCCGGAAGAGGTCCTGTGGGTTGTCGGCGTAGATCTGCGGGGCGCCATGATCGTCGCGCAGGACGGTGACCTTCGCGGTCAGACCGGAGAGGGTGAGCTGACCAGATGTCTGTGGGAAGGACTGCCGGACCAGGCTGATGCCGACACCTGTGGCGACCACGACGGCAACGACGACAAGGGCCACGACGGCGACGGCGATACGACTGGCGAGTTTTGCTCGGGGCACCCTGCGAGACTAGGACACATCGAAGCCCTCCCCGCCTTCACCGTCTCCGACCTCGACCTTGCCCTTCTGGTCGGGACCTTGGTGCTGCTGCTCTCTGTGGCAACGGTTCGTCTCTCCGTACGCTCCGGGCTGCCCTCCCTGCTGCTGTATCTCGGCATCGGGATGGCGATCGGTGAAGCAGGGCTCGGCATCCACTTCGACTCGAACGAGCTGACGCAGGTCCTCGGCTTCAGCGCCCTGGTCCTCATTCTGGCCGAAGGCGGGCTGACGACGTCGTGGGACGGGATCCGGCGATCCCTCGCACCCGCGGCGCTCCTGTCGACCCTGGGGGTGGTGGTCTCCGTTGCGGTCGTCGGACTGGCAGCGCACCTCGTGCTCAACGTCTCGTGGACGATCGCGCTGCTGGTCGGCGCGGTCCTGGCCTCCACCGATGCGGCGGCGGTGTTCTCGGTACTGCGCCGGGTGCCGCTCCCACGCCGGCTCACCGGCCTGCTCGAGGCCGAGTCCGGGTTCAACGACGCCCCCGTCGTGATCCTCGTGCTGGCCCTCGCTGCCCAGGCCTCCCCTGGAGGCGGTGCTCACGCTCCCTGGTGGCAGCTGGTATTCATCGCCGTCGCCGAGCTCGCAGGCGGTGCTGCCACCGGACTGCTGATCGGGTATGCCGGCGGGCACCTCATCCGCCGGATCGCACCGTCCTCGTCCGGCCTGTTCTCGATCGGAGTCGTCTCATTGACCGTGCTGGCCTACGCGGCCGGCGCGATGGTGCACACGAGCGGCTTCCTGGCGGCATACCTCTCCGCCCTCCTGCTGGGGAACATGCGGCTGCCGCACCGGGCCGCGGTCCGGGGGTTCGCCCAGGCGCTGGGCTGGCTGGCCCAGATCGGCCTGTTCGTCATGTTGGGCCTCTTGGTCCACCCCGCCCGCCTGACTGCGCAGATCGGGCACGCCGTGGTGATCGGCCTGGTTCTGTTGCTGGTGGCCAGGCCGCTGTCGGTCATCCTGTCCCTCACGCCGTTCCGCATGCCATGGCGCGACCAGGTGTTCCTGTCCTGGGCCGGCCTGCGCGGCGGCGTGCCCGTCGTGCTCGCCACCGTGCCTCTGACCGCAGGGACGCCGCATGTCGAGTGGCTCTTCGACCTCGTCTTCGTCCTGGTCGTGATCTTCACCCTGGTCCAGGGTCCGACGCTGCCCTGGGTGGCGCGGCGCCTCGGAGTGACTGACACCGACCGGGCGATCGACCTCGAGGTCGAGTCGACGCCGCTGGACGAGCTCGGCGCCGACGTCCTCCAGATGACTGTTGGTGCTTCCTCGCGGCTGCACGGCGTCGAGGTGTTCGAGCTGCGCCTGCCGCCGGGAGCCAACGTGACCATGGTCGTGCGCAGCGGCAAGGGGTTCGTGCCGGCCCCGAGCACGGCCCTGCGCCATGGCGACCAGCTCTTGATCGTCGCGACGGCCGAGACGCGGCTCGCCGCGGAGAGCCGCGTCCGTCAGATCAGCAAGGCCGGCCGCCTGGCTGGCTGGAACACCTAGTCCTGGTTCTTGGTATGTGGCACGGCCGCCCGGCTCTCGTGAGCCCTGCCGGGACTTTCGGCGGGTAACAGGAGGTTACACTTGGCAGTCAGACCCTGAGAGTGCTAACGGAGGAACCGTGCCGACGTACGCCTACACATGTACAGCGTGCAAACACGACTTTGAGATCGTCCAGTCCTTCAGCGACGACTCGCTGACCGAGTGCCCCAAGTGCGAGGGTCGCCTGCGCAAGGTCTTCAACGCCGTCGGAGTGGTATTCAAGGGCTCCGGCTTCTACAGCAATGACTCGCGCAACGACTCGCGCCACGGCTCCCGCTCCGGGTCGCACTCAGGTTCGCACCCGGGCTCAGGTGACGGCTCCGCTTCCTCGGGCGGGTCGGGGAGCTCGTCGTCCGACTCACCCTCCTCGACGTCCTCGGACTCCTCCCCTTCAAAGTCCTCTGACTCCTCGGGCGCGGGCACGACCAAGACGGCCACGAAGAAGGTCCCGGCCGCCGAGGGCTCGGCCGCCTGAGGCCCTGTTCCGGGTTCGGACTTCTCCACATCCGTCCGGCTCTTTGCCCCTCGTCCACAGGATCCCGGAGGCCTCTGGCCAGGGCCGGCGCCGCGGCTAGTCTCGGCGCATGACAACCAGCACAGACACTGTGGTCACCTCCTCGGCCCGCGCCGAGATCGGCGTCATCGGGGGCTCAGGGTTCTACGAGTTCCTCTCCGACTCCGAACGGTTCACCATCACCACCCCGTTCGGTGACCCCAGCGACGATGTCGTCATCGGGGATCTCGAGGGTCGGCGGGTCGCCTTCCTGGCCCGGCACGGGCAGGGCCACCGCTTCCCGCCCCACCGCGTCAACTACCGCGCCAACCTCTGGGCTTTGCGCTCGGTCGGAGTTCGACAGGTCCTGGCCCCCTGCGCCGTGGGCTCCTTGAAGCCGGAGAACGGGCCGGGCACCATCGTCGTGCCGGACCAGGTCGTTGACCGCACGTGGGGTCGCGAGCACACGGTCTACGACGGAGTCGGTCCGGTCGTTCATGTCGCATTCGCCGATCCTTACTGCCCGCGCGGTCGGCAGGTCGCCGTCAACGCCTGTCGCGCGGCTGGAATGAGCGTGGTCGATACCGGCACGCTGGTCGTCATCAACGGGCCAAGGTTCTCCTCGAGCGCAGAGTCGCTCTGGCACCAGCAGGCCGGGTGGACCGTCGTTGGCATGACCGGTATGCCGGAAGCCTCCATCGCGCGCGAGCTCGCCATGTGTTTCACCACGATCGCCCTGGTCACCGACCACGATGCCGGGGTCGGAGGCGGCGAGGCCGTGACCCACGCAGAGGTGCTCAGGGTGTTCGCTCGCAGCATCGACGGGTTGAAGACGGTCCTGCGCTCAGCCGTCGCCCTGATGCCTGCGGCTGAGGATGACGCCTCGGCCACCTGTTCATGTCGGCGCTCCCTCGATGGCCTGAGACTGCCGATCACCCTGCCCCTATGAGGGCCGGCTCAACGAGCGGATCGGGAGACACGGATACGCCAGAGCCCAGGAAAGGCAGGATCGAGCGCATCCTGCCGATCCGTCTGGGCGGCGACGGGCGGCGACCCGCCTGGCAACGCACCCGACTTCGCCGCGTTGTTTCGGCCGGACTTGTCGCGGGAGCCGCCTGGTTGGCGATGAGTGCGTTCCTGCCCAAGACCCCTCCTCGGGGGATCCCGGTCGTGGTCGTCGCCCGGGATCTGATGCCCGGACACGTGCTCACGAGCAGCGACCTGACGGTGGCTGACTGGCCCAGGGACCTGGGTCCTGGTGGCGCGGTTGCAGATCCCGAGGCGCTCGTGGGCAAGGCACTGGGTGCGGGGATGTCACATGGCGAGGCGGTCACGGCCGCCCGGGTTCGCGGCCCCGGGCTGTTGACCGGAGCGCGAACCGGTCTCGTGGCAGCCCATATCCGGCTTGCAGACCCGGCCATGGCGGCCATGGCGGCGCCGGGCGACCACGTGGATCTGATCAGCTCGGCAGGCCAGGTCGAGGCCGCGGACGTCGTGGTGCTGGCGGTGGACGCAGGCTCCGAGGGCGGCAGCGCCTGGTCGACCAAGTCCGGGTCCGGCCCACCCGGCGGCGTGGTGGTGGCCGTCGACAGCGGCGAAGCCGTACGACTGGCCACGGCCGACCCATCCGGCTTGACGACGCTCACGTTCAGCCTGGTCTTGAGAGGACCGGGCACCTGATCGACGGGTGGACTCTTGGGGGCAACCGGGATGCGTGTCGATCCGGTGCGGGAAAGCAGGACACCCGTAGCCGATTCTCCGCTAGTTTGGCGGCAGACAAGATCCATCTGGACAGGACGAACACATGAGTGGGTTCAAGAAATTCGTCATGCAGGGCAATGTGGTTGAGCTTGCCGTCGCGTTCGTTATCGCCGCAGCCTTCGGGGCGGTCGTCAAAGCCTTCGTGACAGTCATCATGGACATCATCGGTAAAGCTGGCGGCACCCCAAGCTTCTCCACGTGGACACCTGGCGAGGTCCATGTCGGCCTCTTCCTCACCGAGCTGGTCGCGTTCATCATCCTCGCCGCGGTCGTCTACCTCTTCGTCGTCAAACCCTACGAGATGGCCAAGGAACGGTTCAGCGCGCCGGTCGAGGAGGCCGCCGCTCCGGCCGATGTCGTCCTGCTCACCGAGATCCGCGACCTGCTTGCCCGCCGCGCCGACGTGGTCTGATCGCCTCGCTCCTCCCGGGTCGGTACTCGGCGAGTGATGTGACCACCAGCGACGTGCACTAGCCTGCCTACGAGTGCGAACCGGCGTCGCCAGTCTTCGCCGAACCTGAGAGTCGGTTTCCGGCACCTAGTCGGTCTCGTCCGTCCGTTCATCCGTCCGAAGCCCGAGGTGGTCCTGATGTCCTTAGCCCTTCCCGCACCGACTCTGCCGCTGGTGCTCGCTGACGTATGGTCGCGCACCCGAGTCGCCGACGTGGTGACAGTCGTGTCCGCAGCCGCACTGACGACGGCCGCCGCCCAGATCGCCTTGCCCGTCCCGGGCTCCCCCGTCCCGGTGACCGGCCAGACCCTGGCCGTACTGCTCACCGCGGCAGCACTCGGCCCGATGCGCGGTGCGCTCGGACAGCTGCTCTACGTGATCGCGGCTTTCGCAGGACTGCCTGTTCTGGCGCAACATTCGGGCGGCGCCCACGCGGTCTTCGGCGCCACCGGGGGCTACCTGCTCGGCTTCATCGTGGCCGCCGCCATCGTCGGTCGCCTGGCGAAGGGCGGCTGGAGCCGCACCCCGGTCCGCGTGTTTGCGTCGTACACGGTGGGATCGGTGGTCATCTACGTCATCGGAGCCACGGTGCTTGCCCGTGTCTTCAAGCAGGACGTGACCTGGGCGCTCCAGAAGGGCGTCGTGCCGTTCCTTGTCGGCGATGTTCTCAAGGCTCTCTTGGCCGCAGGGTTGCTGCCGCTGGCCTGGGCTGCGGTCCGCAGGATCAGCGGCTCGAAGGGCGACGAGACCTCCGGCAGCACCACGCCAGCTCGGTAGCCTGCACCACCTGCACCACCTGCGCGACTTGCGCAACGGCAGTGAGCCGACGGCTGCATACTGTCGACATGACGACCACCCTCTTGACCGATCTCGAGATCGGTCGCGCCACCGACCTGCTGCCCATCGAAGAGGTCGCGGCCTCGGCCGGCATCGCTGCCGAGCATCTGGAGCCGTACGGCAGATATATCGCCAAGATCGCTCCTACGGCACTGGCCACCCTGTCCGACCAGGCGCCTGCGAAGTACGTCGTCATCACGGCGGTGACACCCACTCCCCTGGGTGAAGGAAAGACCACCACGGCGATCGGACTGGCCCAGGGTCTGTCGCTGCTCGGGCACCGCTCGATGCTCTCTCTGCGACAGCCATCGCTGGGGCCCACCTTCGGCATCAAGGGTGGCGCGGCCGGCGCCGGCTACAGCCAGGTCGTGCCGATGGAGGCCGTGAACCTGCACCTGACCGGCGACTTCCACGCGGTCACCGCGGCACACAACCTGCTGACTGCCATGGTCGACAACCACCTGCACCACGGCAACGAGCTCGGCATCGACTCCCGGACGATCGCCTGGCGTCGGGTGCTGGACGTCAACGATCGGGCCCTGCGCAACGTGGTCGTGGGCCTGGGCGAGCGAATGGACGGCGTACCCCGGCAGTCGGGGTTCGACATCACCGCGGCGAGCGAGGTGATGGTGATCCTGTCTCTTGCGACCTCGTTGCGGAACCTTCGCGAACGCCTGGGCCGCATCGTCGTGGGATTCACCTATGCCGGGGCTGCAGTCACCGCGGAGGACCTCAAGGCTGCTGGGGCCATGGCGGTCATGCTGCGGGATGCAATCAAGCCGAACCTGTTGCAGACACTGGAGAACACGCCGGCGCTGATCCACGCCGGACCATTCGGCAACATCGCCACCGGCAACTCCTCGGTGGTGGCCGACCTGCTCGGAATCCGCACGGCGGACTACCTGCTCACCGAGGCCGGCTTCGGCTCCGACATGGGTGCCGAGCGCTTCTTCGACGTGAAGTGCAGGGCATCCGAGCTACAGCCGAACGCCGCGGTGCTCGTCGTCACGGTCCGCGCTCTCAAGACCCACTCCGGTCGGTACCACGTCGTCGCCGGCCGGCCGCTGCCACCCGAGATGCTGGAGGAGAACCCCGAGGATGTCCGCGTCGGTGGGGAGAACCTGCGGCGCCACATCGAGATAGTGCGTCGCTTCGGGGTGTCACCCGTGGTGGCCATCAACGCCTTTCCGACCGATTATGACTCGGAGCACAACGTCATCCGGGAGATCGCGGCGGAGGCCGGTGCCCGGGTCGCTGTGACCCGGCACGTCGCCGAGGGCGGCAAGGGTGCCCTGGAGCTGGCGGCCCTCGTGGTCGAGGCGGCGCAGGAGCCGACCGCGTTCCGCTACCTCTACGATCTCGACCTGCCGCTCGTGGACAAGATCGAGAAGGTGGCACGAGAGATCTACGGCGCCGACGGCATCGACCTGGCGCCATCCGTCGCTAAACAGCTCAAACGGTTCGAGGTGCTGGGCTACGGTGCGTTCCCTGTCGTCATCGCCAAGACACACCTGTCAATCTCGTCGGATCCGACCCTGTTGGGTGCACCGACCGGCTGGCGAATGCCCGTGCGTGAGGTCAGGGCGGCTGTCGGCGCCGGCTACGTCTATGCGATCTGCGGCGAGATGAGGACGATGCCCGGGTTGCCGAAGCACCCAGCCGCTGAGCGCATCGACATCGACGAGGACGGCAATATCGTCGGCCTTTCCTGACTCGAAGGCCCTGACAAGAGGGACTAACCCCAGTGCGGCGGGCGCTGCTCCTCCAGCCACTGGTCGTGTGAGCCCTCGCTGGACCTCTCACCCCAGTCAGCGTCCGTGTCATCGCGGGTCTGTTCAGGCTTCAACCTGACCTCGGCCGCCTTCACCTTGGGGCCGGCGATCTCCTGGGCCTGTTCCTCCTGTGGCGCCGCCACCGTCGCCTCGTCACCGTGTGGGTGTGCGTCCGAGGCTCGGCGAACCGCAGCGACGACCCGAGCGACGTCCCGCGCCGGGTCGCGGAAGAGGTCCGTGCTCCAGATCCGCACGTGTTCCCACCCGAGGCGGCGCAGCTGCTCGATCCGCAACCGGTCGCGGTCGCGGGTGCTGGACATCGCGGCATAGCGCGGGCCGTCGGTCTCGACCGCAACCATGACCCTGCCTGGGTGGTGTGGATCCTCAACAGCAAGGTCGAGGCGTTGGACCGACGTGCCGTAGCCGGGGTGGACCACCAGACCTGCAGCCCGCAGCCGCACCGCCAGGTCGGCAACCAGGGGGTCCAGCGCCGATCCAACGAGGTCCGCGCCCCCGGAAGGGTGCTGGGAGCCGCCTTCAGCGGCATACGAGAGGAAGTCCCGCAGCATGAGTGCCCCTCGGGCCTTGAGCCGCGCGGGGTCGAGGTCGGCGGCGGTGAACGATGAGACGACGGTCATCCTGCGGCGAGCGCGGGTGATCGCCACGTTGAGGCGGCGCTCGCCCCCCTCGATGTTGAGCGGGCCGAAGCGATGCAGCACCCGGCCGTGCGGGGTCTTCCCGTAGCCGATCGAGAGGATGATGGCGTCGCGCTCGTCGCCCTGGACCCGTTCGAGGTTCTTGACGAAGAACCGCTCGGCGGCATCCTCGTCGAAGAACTCGCCGAGGCCCTCTGCTCCGATCAGAGCCGAGCGCAGCGCCTCGTCGATGCGGGTCGCATGCTTGATGCCAAGAGCGATGACCCCAAGCGACTCTCCCGGGCGGGTCCGCGCATGCGCAAGGACCAGCTTGACGACGCGGTCGACCTCAGCCTGGGTGGACTCGATCGCCTCGAGGCCCGGCTGGACGGGCGCCGAGCCGTCGACCACCTCGAGACTGACCACAGCCTCGTCGCTGGTGCCGGGAAAGGTGACCAGCGTCCCGCCATACATCTGGGCGTTGGCGAAGGAGACCAGCCGCTCGTCCAGCGAGCGATAGTGCCAATTCAGCCGACGCACCGGCAACGCCGCCGAGAGGACATCGAGGATCGACTCGAACCCCTCCGTCAGCGAGTCGTCGAAGTCCGTCGGGGACACCGCGGCTGAATCGTCAATGTCGGTCGCCGCGGTGAAGAAGCTGGTGGGCGGCAGCTGCCGCTCGTCGCCGGCGACGACCACCTGGGTGGCCCGTGAGATGGCCGAGACCGCCTGCGCCGGCGGGATCTGCGATGCCTCGTCGAAGATCACCACGTCGAACCAGCGACCGGCCGGCAGGATCGAGGCGACGACCAGGGGGCTCATCGCCCAGCAGGGCTTGATCGCCGTCAGGGTCTCGGCGGCTCGTGGCAGCAGCTCGCGCAGAGGGCGGTGGCGCCGGGACTTGCCCGCCTCAGCGCGCACCAGCGCGTCCTGTTCGGGGTGGTCGGCGAGAACCTCGCGCAGCCGGCGTCCGACCGCGGCCCGGACCCGCTCAACGGTCGCGGCAAGGTGTGCATGGTCAGCCTCGATGTACTCCGACCCGACCTGGCGCAGGAAGTCGCCGTCATGTGCGCCGTAGGCGCTGTCACGGACACTGATGTCATCCAGCAGCGAGGTCCACCAGACGAAGTCCATCTCTGGAGCCACGTCGGCGGCCGCCACCCCGCGACCGGCCAGGTCGTCGACCAGCGGCCCCATCCCGGACTCTCGCAGGTTGTCGAGGACGGAGACGACGCGCGGGAGCACGGCGAGGCGATCGCTTCGCTTGGCCAGCGCCTCAAGGCGCACCAGCAGGTCGGACAGCGGCGACCCCAGCAGATCACCTCCGGCCGGCGTGGTCCCGAGCCTGGCACCGAGCCAGGCCAGGTCACGGTCGAGGGCGTCGTAGCTGTGCTCGGCCTCGTCGATCCCGCCGGGAACCTCCGGTCGTCCTCCGACGCCGGCCAGATGCCCCCAGATGACGCGTTGCTCCTGGGCGGCCTTGAGCGCAGGGTGCAGGTCCGGCGGCGGCGGGCCCGGGCGGAGCAGGCTGCGTGCCTGACGCCGCAGCCGCAACCGCGACCAGAACCCCAGCCTGAGTCCATGGGTCTGGCGGTACTTCTTGGTGGCCGTGGCTCCCACCATGTCGGTGAGCGGCACGTCGAAGACCTCGGGCCGGAAGATCTCCAGTGTCTGGCGCACCTGCTCCACGACGCCCAGGGCGCGACCCCAGTCCTGCGCCTTCGTGGCTTCGGGCAGCCCGGCTTCGACCATCGCCTTCTCAAGTCGAAGCTGTGCGGCCTCCAGTCCCCCACCCGCCAGACGGCTGGTGATCTCCAGCGCCTGCGCAGCGTCATCCGCCGAGGTGACGTGCGCGCCATACCAGGGGTCGTCGTCCTCCCCCGCGGTCCAGGCTCCGAGCGAGGCCGCCTCGCTCAGAGACTGGCTCAGCTCTGCGACCCGGCGACGGCTGATCCCCCTGAGCGCATCGCCATGCAGACGGACCCTCGAGGTCGGCGGCCTGAGGCGCGCCCCCAGGTCGGCGAGTGCAACCTGAGCGTCGAAAGCGCTGACGCCCCAAGGACTTCGCTTGTCGTGAAGGGCGGCGCGATGCTCCACCAGCCGGGTACGCCGATCTGCCACGGTGCGCTCGATGGCTGCGGTGTCCGGGTCTTCGGCGTCACTGGCCCGGTCCAGCGCGGCGCCGAGCTCCTGCGCCAGCCGACGCTTGTTGGACGCGCCGTCGTAGACGTCCAGGACGAGGTCACCGAGGCCGAGACGGTCCAGCCGCCCGACCACGGCATCGATAGCCGCACGCTTCTCGGCCACGAACAACGTCCGCTTGCCCTCGCTTGCAAGGGAGGCGATGAGGTTGGCGATGGTCTGGCTCTTGCCGGTGCCGGGCGGCCCCTTGATGACGATGTTGGCCCCGCTGCGCACGGCGTCGATGACGGCCTGCTGGGAGGAGTCGGCGTCCATGACCAGGTGCTCACGGGCCGGGTCGGCGTCGGCCGGGGAGTCCGGGACGGTGGTGCGGACGGCCTTGAGCGCCGCGGGGTCACCGGCAATCGCGGCGACGACATCATGGTCGGCCAGCGTCTCGGCCTGGGCCGCCAGGTCGGCGACCATCGGAAGCTTCGCGTAGGAGAACGTCCCCAGGACCAGCCGCGGCGCGATCTGGAAAGCCGGGACACGCTCGCACAACGCGCCGAGCGCAGAGAACACCGGGCTCGGGTCGAATCCCCTGGTGACCGTAGCCATCTCCTCGAGCGCCTCGGCGTCGAGCTCGATGCCCTGCTCGGAGCGAAGGTAGTGCTCGAGAACCGGATTGAGCTCCACGTCGTCGCCGAGGTCGATGTCGAAGTCCTGCTGGGCGGCGCCGGTTGGCCTGAGCACACAAGAGCGCAGGAGCACTGGTGCGGATGGCGGGCGAGGCGCTCCGGGAACCTGCCAGGTCGCCATACCGACGGCAAGGAATCCTGCTGTGATGCCACGCTCTTCGTGAAGCTCGAGGGTCTTTGCGCGGATCGTGCGAACCCGACGACGAGCATCCTCGAGGGCCGAGGGCTCGCGCACGAGATCGGAGAGCTTGGTCGGTCGTCCGGCCAGCAGCATCGCCAGACCGCCGGGATGGGCGGCAGTCAGGTCGAGGGTTCCCGAGGGCAGATCGCGGTACCAGAGCAGTGTGTTGCGACCGCCCAGATCCACCAGATGCCGTTGCCAGGTGCGCACGGCTGCCGCCACCCGATCCGCTCGCGGGTCGCCGCCGTCCTGAGCGACGGGCGGGGCGGATAGCTGTCCGACGGGGTCCTGCGGGGACTGACTCACCACAGCAGGCTAACGAACCGGTATGCCGGTCAGCGCCGTCGCGTGACCCAAGGGTGTCGAGCCTCACCCAGCCGGCTCACAGCGACCCTTCATGATCGTCCCAGACGCGGGTGCAAGTATTCGTCCGGCGAGGCCACCGACCTCTCCGGACGAAAGGAACGCCTGTGCGCCTCAGAGCACCGATCTTCAAGGGCCGGCGGCGTTCGATCGTCGGACTCGCAGTGGCCCTTGCGGTTGTGGTTGGTGGCGTGGGGGCCTGGGCTGTCAACC
>DATCQG010000087.1:0-4858 GCA_036569625.1 Dermatophilaceae bacterium
GGCTGTGGCCCCTGCGGTCGCGGACAGGACGAGACTCACGATGACGGCAGTGCCGCCGGTCGACTGTTTCTTGTCATCGGGCCAGCTCAGCAGGAGAGTCACCGCGGCCGCGAGCAGCGCCGCCAGCTGAAGGGCCGAGGCGACGGAGTCTCCGGCATACATGCATTGACCACCGCCCGGCAGGCACAGGGTCTGGCGAGCATCCCCGGCAGCCATGCCCAGACCGGCGAACGTGCCCACCGCGCCGACGACCAGGCTTGCTAGGGCGACGACGTAGTGCACGCGACGGAGGTGCTGGGCCGCAACGTCCGCGACCAGGATGACGGCCGCACCGATGGCCGGCGCGAGCACGGGAAGGAGCACCCCAACATTGACGCTGACGACACCTTGGCTCATCGGGAAACCTCGAGTGTGATGGCGGAAACGTCCTTGATGGTCGAGTTCAACACGATCTGGGGGGCAACGCCGAGGATCAGGACCGACGCGACGAGGACTGCCAGGACAGACCATTCGCCGCCGCGGGCGTCCGGATGCGCAGGCGCAGTGCGATCACCCGCCCAGATCAGTCGCAGCACCCTCAGCGAGTAGCCGGCGGCCAGTGCGGTGCCGGTCACAGCGACGACGGCCAGGACCCGCATGAAGACCTGCGGACGGTCTTGGGCCGGGTTCCACGCGGAGTACATGGCCAGGAACTCGCCCCAGAAGCTGACCAGACCAGGAAGTCCGAGCGATGCGGCGAAGCCGACGACGAGCGAGATGCCCAGACGTGGCGAGATCTCGCGCAGTGCGGCGCGTGCGGTGGCCAGGTCGGCGGATCCCCAACGTTCCTTGAGACCGCCGACGAGGAAGAAGAGCAGTGCGGACACGACGCCGTGGGCAACGTTGGCGAACAACGCTGCCTGCAGGCCGACGGTGGTCCCGCTGGACAACCCGAGCACCACGAAGCCCATGTGCGCAACAGAGGAATAGGCGATGAGCCGCTTGAGGTCGTTCTCGACCAGGCAGGCCAGGCCTCCCCAGAGGATGCCGACGACACCAAGGGCCCCGAAAGCCGGTGCCAGTCTGCCGAATCCGACGGGAAGGGGAGCTATGACCAACCGGACGACACCGTAGGTGCCCATCTTCAGCAGGACAGCTGCCAGCAGCACCGAGCCAGCAGTGGGCGCGATCGTGTGTGCCGGGGGCAGCCACGTGTGCAGTGGGAACAGGGGAATCTTGATTCCCAGCCCAACCAGGAGCAGCGCCGCGATGACGACCTGCGTGTGCGGTTCCATCCCCGCCCCGTGGAGCTGGGCGAGGCGATCCAGGTTGCCTGTGCCGGCAGACTGGACGAGGGCAAGGATGCCCACCAGCATGAGCGTGGAGCCGAGCACGGTATAGAGCACGAATCGCCCTGACGCGTCCGCACGAGCCACGAGATCGTGGGAGTCGCCGAAGCGGGAGATCAGCACC
Organism: Dermatophilaceae bacterium; assembly: GCA_036569625.1. Lineage (GTDB taxonomy): Bacteria > Actinomycetota > Actinomycetes > Actinomycetales > Dermatophilaceae > UBA4719. The sequence continues at coordinate 1,453 of DATCQG010000087.1, forward strand.
CACATGGGGATGAGCACGACTTCGAAGGACAGGAAGAAGATGACAGCGTCTCGGCTCAAGAACGTTGCCAGCGCTCCGAACTCGACGAGCTGCAGACACCCGTAGAACAAGTTGGGCGAGCCACCATGCGGCGGGTGCGAGCTCGCCTGAACCACGACCGCGATGCTTAGAGCAGCCGTGAGCAGCAAGAGGGGTGCGCTGATGCCGTCGACCGAGAAGGTCCACCTGACTCCGAGCGAGGGTAGCCATGGCGCGTCCAGCTTTGGACGGGCAATCACCGATATGAGGACGAGTACGGCCGTGACCACGGCCGCAGCCAGGCTGACCCGGTTGGCGTCGCGCTCGCTGGACGTGGTTGACCCGCGCCCTGCAAGGATCAGGCCGGTCCCTGTTATTGCCGGGACCGCGAGGGCAGCGATCAGCAGGATCACCACAACGTCACTCCTGTCACGCCGACGGCAAGCAGCCCGACCAGGACCCACACGAGGTACGAGGACGGTTTGCGCGTGTGCGTTCGCTCGCCGGCGACGCCGATCCAGCGCGTCGCCACCACGGTGCCGCGCACGTACGCATCAATGACCTCGCGGTCCGCAACGACCACGATCCGGGCCAGCTGGACGACCCGGGAGGCAAAGGCGACGTAGACGCCGTCGGTGCCGAAGCCCTTGTCGAACAGCACCATTCGTTCGGTTCCAAGGCGCTCGGCCGCGTCACCGCTACCTTGGGCCAGCGCCAGGCGCCGCACCGTGAACCCGGTCGCCAGGATCAGGACCAACGAGGATATGGCCAGCCACCAGGTGATGTGAGGCTCGATCGGGACCAGTGGGGTGAAGATGATCAGCCCTCCGACAACGGATAGGAACGCGAGAAGCAGGACCGACAGACGGGCACTGTCATGGATATCGGCGTGGCCATGATCAAGTGCGTGGACCTCGACCATCGTCGAGGTGGGCGCAGGCACAGAGCCCGGCGTGATCTCGCCCTCTGCCGCCGGCTCAGTGAACATCTTCAGGAGGCTGACGTCCTCGATCTCCTGAGAGTCCTCAAGCGCGGCCTCTTGGACGAACTCCTCCTCGGCGCTGAGGTGGGTAAGGACCAGCCAGGCCCGAGTGCAGTACGCCGCGGTGAGCACAACGCTCATCCCCACTGCCACCAGGACGATCCATCCCGCAGCCGAACCGGACTCGGAGACGTTGTCGTGGGCCGCGCCCAGAACGAACTCCTTGGCCACGAAACCCACCAGAGGCGGGACTCCGGCGAGCGCCAGGAAGCCAACAGCGAGGGGCACCTTCAGCGCCGGATGATGGCGTATTCCACCTGACATCTTCACGGCCGAGGTGCCGGCCACCAGAACGCTGAGCCACCCGACCGCGAGGAAGAGCAAGGCCTTGAACATCGCGTGCGACAACAGGTACAGCACTGCGGGGCCCGCGCCAGTGGATACCGGCGCAATAGCGAGGGCAGAGAGCATGATGGCGATCTGGCTGATCGTGGAGTAGGCCAGCAGACGTTTGATGTCGGACTGACCGAAGGCAAGTATCGCTGAACCGATCATCGTCACGGCTGTGATCACCGCGAGCACCAGGCGTGCCGGGTCGGACAGGACGAAGATCGGGAACAGCCGGGCCAGAACGAAGGTGCCGGCAGCGACCATCGTGGCGGCGTGGATCAGCGCCGAGGCGGGGGTGGGGCCCTCCATGGCATCGGGAAGCCAGTCGTGGAACGGGAACTGCGCCGACTTTCCGGCGATACCGCTGAGCAGGCAGAGGAACGCGGCCGTCAGCGTGGCATCCGGCGTGCTGGACCACGCGGTCATCAGTGCCGGGATCGACGTCGTCTCGGCGCGGGTCGCCAAGATGATCAGACCGATGACGAAGGCTAGGTCGGCGGTCCGGGTGACGAGAAAGGCCTTGATGGCAGCCCGTCGCGCGGACTCAAGTCGACTGTTGTGGCCGATGAGCAGGTAGGAGCACCAGCCCATGATCTCCCAACCGACAAGGGTGAGCAGAAGGTCCCCGGAGAGGACCACAAGGAGCATGCCGGCGAGGAACAGCGAGACCGATGCGGTGAAGGCGCCGTAGCGGTCGTCGTCATGCAGGTACCACTTGGTGAAGAGCTGGATCGCGAGGCCCACGATGGCCACGGCGACCACCACGATGGCACTGAGGTCGTCCAACAACAGGTGCAAAGGCATCTGCAGCCGGCCAAGCGGGAGCGCTCCGATGGTGGAGACCTCAGGGGTGAACGGGCCGTGGTGCACGCCGTACAGCACGTATGAGGCGGCGAGCAGGGTGACGACTCCGCCGATAACGGCGACTGCGGCGCTGGCCAGCCGACGGCGGGCCACAGACAAACCAAGAAGCGCGGCCAGGAACGGGACCAGGACGACCAGCCGGGTGGACTGGGACAAGAGATCGCTCATGCGCCGGGCTCGCTCAGGTCGATGTTGCCACGGTTTCGGAATAGCGCCAGAACCACGGCCAGCGCAACTCCGATCTCTGCAGCGGCAATGGTGATGAGGAAGAGGGTCAGGACATACCCAGTGCGCAGCCCGTCGCCGCGCACCGAGCCCATTGTGACGAACAGCAGGTTGGCGGAGTTGAGGATCAGCTCGACCCCGATCAGAACCAGTACGGCGTTGCGGCGGGCCATCACGCCATAGGCCCCCACCCCCGCGAGAAGGCAGACGAGTGAGAGCGGAAGCCATAGATGGATCATTCGGACTGCCCCTGTTTCGACGTGGCCGGAACAAGGGAGACGGGCTCTCCCTCGGACTCTGCCTCGGTCGACCTGGCCGGCACCGGGGAGACTGACTCGTCCTCGGTCGACCCGGCCGGCATCCGGGAGACGGCCAACGCGGCGATCAGTGCCACGAGAAGCAACACGGAGAGAAGCTCGAAGGGCCAGACCCAGGACCCGAACAGCTGGGTGGCAATCGCTTTCGTGTCACCGGCTCTGACCGGCAGGAGCTCCCCGCCGAGGGCCGGCAACAAGACCGAACCGAGCAGCGCGGTGGTCCCCGCGCCGAGAACACCTGCCGCAATGCGTTGGGCTCCGCTGGAGGTGTGCTCGGGACTGCGGCCCATGGGCGCCCGGGTCAGCATGAGCGCGAACAGCACGAGCACGACGACGGCACCGACATAGATGAGCAGCTGCACGAGGGCCACGAGCTCAGCGCCCAGGACCAGATAGCAACCGGCCAGCGTGCCAAGAGTGACGACGAGCCAGAGCGCGGCGTGCACCAGCTGATGGGTGGTGACTGCCAAGTACCGCGCTCGCTGCCGTGATCAGTCCAACAGCACCGAAAAGGACGTCCAGGCTTGTCATACGCTCCCCGTTGGGGCTGTTCGCACAGGCTTGTTCGCCGCTGCGATCTCTTGAGGCTCAGCCGAGTTCGGGTCGAGCG
>DATCQG010000088.1:0-2159 GCA_036569625.1 Dermatophilaceae bacterium
CCGTCGCGATAGCGGAAGGAGACCGCGCCGGCCGATCGGTCGTCCTCGCCGGCGATGAGCATGAACGGCACCTTGGACTTCTGGGCGGTGCGGATCTTCTTCGGGAAACGGTCGTCCGACGTGTCGATCTCGACGCGAATCTTCTTGGCCTTCAAACGATCTGCGATGTCGAAGAGGTAGTCGTTGAACTCCTCGGCCACCGGGATTCCGATGACCTGGACCGGAGCCAGCCAGGGCGGGAACGCACCGGCGTAATGCTCGGTCAGCACCCCGAAGAACCGCTCGACCGAACCGAACAGCGCACGGTGGATCATGATCGGCCGCTGCCGGGAGCCGTCGGCCGCCTGGTACTCGAGCTCGAAACGCTCGGGCAGGTTGAAGTCCACCTGGATCGTCGACATCTGCCAGGTCCGGCCGATGGCGTCGCGACACTGGACCGAGATCTTCGGGCCGTAGAACGTGGCACCACCCGGGTCAGGCACCAAGGCCAAACCGGAGTCCGTCGCCGCTTCCCTCAGCGCCTCGGTGGCCTTGTCCCAGTTCTCGTCGGTGCCGACGTACTTGTCGTCGTCACGGGTCGACAGCTCCAGATAGAAGTCGTCGAGGCCGTAGTCCTTGAGCAGGTCGATGACGAAGGTCAGCAAGGTCTTCAGCTCGGACTGGAGCTGCTCGGCGGTGACATAGATGTGCGAGTCGTCCTGCGTCATTCCCCGGACCCGGGTCAGGCCGTGCACCACGCCGGACTTCTCGTAGCGGTAGACCGAGCCGAACTCGAACAGCCGCAACGGCAGCTCGCGGTAGGACCGGCCACGCGCCCGGAAGATCAGGCAGTGGAACGGGCAGTTCATCGGCTTGAGGTAGTAGTCCTGCCCCTGCTTGCGAACCATGCCGTCCGCGTCGCGCTCTTCATCCACGTGCATCGGCGGATACATCCCGTCGGCGTACCAGTCGAGGTGGCCCGACGTCTGGAACAGGGTGCCCTTGGTGATGTGCGGGGAGTAGACGAACTCGTAGCCGGCCTCCTCGTGACGACGCCGCGAGTAGTCCTCCATCGCCTTGCGGATGACGCCGCCCTTGGGGTGGAAGACGACCAGCCCCGAGCCGATCTCCTCCGGGAAGGAGAACAGGTCGAGCTCCGCCCCGAGCCTGCGATGGTCGCGCTTCTCCGCCTCGGCCAGCCGGTCGAGGTACGCCTTCAGCTCGTCCTTGGTCGGCCACGCAGTGCCATAGACCCGCTGCAGCTGCGGGTTCTTCTCCGACCCGCGCCAGTACGCCGCGGCCGAGCGCATCAGCTTGAAGGCGTTGCCCAGCACCTTGGTCGTCGGCACGTGCGGACCCCGGCACAGGTCGCCCCACGCGCGCTCGCCGTCACGGCGGATGTTGTCGTAGATCGTCAGCTCGCCCGAACCCACCTCGACGTCGGCGCCCTCGGCAACCTCCGCGGCGCCACCTTTGAGCCCGATCAGCTCGCACTTGTAGGGCTCGTGGGCCAGCTCGGCACGTGCCGCCTCATCGGTGACCACCCGGCGCCGGAACGTCTGACCCTCGTTGATGATCTTCTGCATGGCCTTCTCGAGGGCCTTGAGGTCCTCCGGCGTGAACGGGGTCTCGACGTCGAAGTCGTAGTAGAAACCGTCGCGGATCGGCGGACCGATGCCGAGCCTGGCCTTGGGGTTGATCTGCTGGACGGCCTGGGCGAGCACATGCGCGGCCGAGTGGCGCAGGACCGCCAGGCCCTCGTCGCTGTCAACGCCCACCGGTTCGACGACATCGCCGTCGGCTACGACGTGGGCCAGGTCGCGCAGCTCCCCGTTGACCCGCGCCACCAGGGCACCCTTGTCCTCGGCAAGGAGCTCAGCGGCCGTTGTTCCCGTCGCTACCGCTCGCTCGCTTCCAGCGATGACCACGGTGATGTCGGAAGACACTGTGACTCCTTTGAAACTGGTGGGTACGCCGCCCGGCCGCGCGGCATGTGGGCCGGGTGTTCGATGGAGGTGGTGGACGTGAAGGGACTCGAACCCCTGACCTCTCGCGTGTGAGGCGAGCGCTCTAACCAGCTGAGCTACACGTCCGGACCGTGCCACCCGACATACAGGTCGCGGACAGGAAGAGTATCGGCTCCCCTTGGACGAGCCCTCATCGGGTCGGCAGCTGGAGGC